>CAZTHM010000035.1:0-14960 GCA_964613505.1 uncultured Acidobacteriota bacterium
TTCAACAACATATTTAGCTTCGCCTCATTCCAAAAATTGTAACACATTGATTCTAAAAGATATGTTAGCTTCGTGTCCTCCTCTATATAAGGGCCGAGGGCATTTTCCCCCGCCTTGCTCCTGCCTCGCCCGACCTCAGAATCCCGCTCGCGCGCATTTCTCTATTCATGAAGACATAGTCTATCATACTTGGCCGGTTTTGTCAAGCATTATTGTGCCAGCGTACTAGCCCATCCTCGCTGGGAGGGGGGCCGCCGCCGGATGGTCGAGAGCCGCCCGTGGTTCGGCGTCGAACGGCCTAGGCTTTCAATCCATCAACATCCCGCCGTTTACTTCGATGGTTTCGCCGGTAATGTAGCGGGCGGAGGGCGATGCCAGAAAGACAATCGCGTCCGCGACTTCATCCGATGTTCCGGCGCGGCCCAGGGGAATGCTGGAGACGAATCGCTCGAAGACCTCGCCGGGGCTGTAGCGCTCGTGGTAAGGAGTGGCGATTACGCCCGGCGCGATGCCGTTCACGCGGATGCCGTGCGGCGCCAGTTCCTTGGCGAGCCCTTTGGTGTAAGTCAGCAGTCCGCCCTTCGCCGCGGCGTAGGCTGCGGCTCCCGGACCGCCGCCGTTCCGCGCGGCGATGGACGTGACGTTGATGATGCAGCCGCTCTGGCGCGCCACCATCTCTTCCCAGACGGCTTTCACGCAGAGGAAAACGCTCTTCAGGTTGAGAGCCATGATCTGGTCCCAGTATTCCTCCGTCATGTCGGCGAGCGTCCGGCGCGCGAGGAGGTCGCCGGCATTATTCACGAGGATATCGACGCGGCCCCAGCGCTGGCGGACGGCGCTGACCATGCTCGCGACTTCCGCGGCGCGGGTAACGTCGGCGCGAAACGCAAACGCGTCGCCCCCCGCGCTCGAGATCTTCGCGACGGCTTGTTCCGCGCCGGCTTGATTCTTGTGAAAGTTCACGGCCACGCGCGCGCCTTCCCGCGCCATCGCTTCGGCTGTGGCACGGCCAATGCCGCTGGATGCTCCGGTAATCAACGCCACCTGACCTTGTAAGACCATCACTTCCTCCTCGCTCGGGTTCCCGGAATGGGGACAGGAATCCTAGCGCATCACGGGCCTCGCGGAAACATTTTCCCGAGAGCCTCAATGACTGCGAAACTTCTTGGCAACCTTTGGGTCTTTCTGGTATTCCTAGATATCTCGGGATGGGACGATTGTCCTCTTCTTTTTGCCGCGCGCCGCGGGCGCTCGGGACGAATTTGTCTCGTGTCCGTCCGAAAGACATGAGTCGTTGCTACGACCCGTGTGCCGCAAGATTCCGACACAGGATGGAACCGCATGATTGAAGTTGCAGGATTGACCAAACGCTACGGGCCGACGCTGGCGGTGTCGGACGTGAGCTTCGAAGTTCAGAAGGGCGAAGTGCTGGGCTTTCTGGGGCCGAACGGCGCGGGGAAGACGACGACCATGCGCGTCATCACCGGGTATCTCACGCCCAGTGAAGGCAAGGTTCGCGTGGCGGGCTACGATATTGTCGACGAGCCTTTGGAGGCCAAGCGACGAACCGGCTACCTTCCAGAAACTCCCCCTGTCTATCCCGACATGACGGTTGTGGAGTACCTGGCATTTGTGGCGCGCATCAAGGGCGTGGCCAGGAAGGACATCAAGAGCCGCATCAGCGAAGTCTCCGAAAAGTGCGCGGTCACTGACGTGCAGCGCCGTCAGATCGGCAGGCTTTCCAAAGGTTACCGCCAGCGGGTGGGCCTGGCGCAGGCGCTGATTCACAACCCCGATGTCCTGATTCTCGATGAGCCGACGGCGGGCCTCGATCCGAAACAGATCATCGAGACGCGCGAACTCATCAAGGGTCTGGCGGGGCAGCACACCGTGGTTCTGAGCACTCACATCCTGCCCGAAGTGTCGAAGACCTGCCAGCGCGTGCTGGTCATCAGCCAGGGAAAGATCGTGGCTTCCGGAACGCCGGATGAGCTCACGCACCGCTTGCAGGGATACGAGACGGTCCTCCTCACCGCCGAGGGCCCGGCGGCGGAGATGATGGAGCGGCTCCAACGCGTCAGCGGCGTCAATCTGGTCGAGCCGCGCGAGGCCACCGATTCCCGCGTCACTCTTGAAGTGCATGCCGAAAAGGGGCAGGACGTCCGCGCCGAGCTGGCGCGCGCTGTCATCGAATCACAATGGAAATTGCTGGAACTCAAGACCAGCGGCCTGAGCCTGGAAGAAATCTTTTTGAAGTTGACGACGAAGGATCTGATTGAGGAGTCCGGAGTTCAGGGTCCGGAGCCGGGAGACAGTCCGTCAGCCGACGGACAGGAGTCAGGAAACAGCAGTCAGCCGTCAGCCGTCAGTGGTCAGTAGCTTCCGGCTCGGCTTCGGCACGTCAATACAATGCACGAGGTATTTAGTGCTGATCTTCGTTTGCCGCGAACTGAAAACTGACGGCTGATTGCTGATGGCTGAGAGCTGAAAGTCGAAAGGATTTCGCTTATGCGCAATGTCATGGCCGTGGCCGGCAAAGAGCTGCGCGCCTATTTTCACTCCCCCATCGCCTATCTGGTGATGACGGTGTGGACCGCCCTGTGCGGGTTCATTTTCTACGTGATGACCGGAAATCTTGTCGCCCAAACCTTGCGGATGCAGATGATGGGTGGAAGGGGCGCGCCCCCGATCAATTTGAACGAATTCATCATCCGGAATATGCTGCAGGGAATCTTGATGGTGGTTCTGCTCTTTCTACTGCCGCTGATTACGATGCGGCTTTTTGCGGAAGAGAAGCGCTCCGGGACGATGGAGTTGCTGGTTACGTCCCCGCTTACCGATTTGGAGATTATTCTGGGGAAATTCCTGGGCGCCCTGGCGCTCTACGCGGTGCTGATCGCGATCGCTTTCCTCTACATCGGAGTCCTCTTCATCTACGGAAATCCGAATGCCAGGCCTCTCATCGCCAATGCCCTGGGGCTGCTTCTCTTCGGAGCAGCGCTCCTGGCACTCGGGATGTGTATCTCGGCATTCACGCGAAACCAGATCATCGCCGGGTTCGTCTCGGAGATTGTCTTTCTCATGCTGTGGATTCTCGACTGGACACAGTCCTTTGCAACCGGCAAGGTCGCTGGAGTGGTTTCGTACATGTCTCTGAGCACGCACCTGGATAATTTCGCCAAGGGTGTTATTGATTTGACGGACGTCGTGTATTTCGTTTCGCTGGTGGCGCTGGGCATTTTCCTGACGGCGCGCTCGGTCGAAGCCCTGAAAGGGAGGGCGTAGCCATGGCGTTCAAGGATCGCGTTTCGGGCAGCGTCGGTCGCAAGGTTCTGGAGGGGGCGAATACCCTGGTCTACACGGCGGTGGCGGTCGCCTTCGTCGTCCTCGTCAACTGGTTTGTGGACCGCCACAACCAGCGATGGGACCTCACTCCCAGCCAGAAATACAGCCTGTCGGATCAGACCAAGAAGATTTTGAAAGGGCTGACTCGCGACGTTTCGATTTATGTCTTCGACCGGGAGCGCGGCAGCCGGGGTTCGCGCGATTTGATTGACAATTACAAAGTTGTGAACCCTAAGGTTCTGGTCCGATACGTTGATTCCACACGCGACCCGGTTCTGGCTAAACAATACAACGTGCGGAGGGACGGCACGATTATCGTGGCCATGGCGGACAAGCAATTCGAGGCACAAAGCGAAACGGAAGAAGGTGTGACCAACGCCATCGTCCGGCTGTTGAAGGAGCAGAAGACGGTCTACTTCGTACGGGGGCATGACGAGCGGGACGTCGAGAGCCCCGAACGACTGGGTTACGACCGCATCAAGAAGGCTCTCGAAAACGAGAATTATCAGGTCAAAGCTCTCTCGTTGCTTGAGAAGGCGGAATTGCGGGCCGATTCTTCGGTGGTTATTATTGCTGGGCCGGCCAAGGACTACCTGCCTCAGGAGATAGATGCAGTCCGGAGGTTTATGGGCGGCGGTGGTCGGTCCTTGTTCATGCTTGACCCGCTGACCGACCCACGCGCGGAGAGACCTGCCAATCTCGTCAAGTTGCTCGCCGATTGGAATGTGACCGCACAGAACGACCTGGTGATCGAGCCAAACATTCAACTCGAGGGTGCCGGCCTGGGGATGACGGTGGTTCTCAAGTACGGCTCGAGTCCAATCGTTCAGCCGCTGGCGCGGACCGCCACACTCTTTCCCCTGACGCGCTCGTTTGTTGTCGGCAAGGAATACAAGGCCGGGATCAGCACCGATTCGCTCTGTGAGACCACTCCCGACAGCTACGGCGTCGCCGACTTCAACCCCAAGATGCGCGAGGTGACATTCCGCTCGGGGAAGGACATTAAGGGGCCACTCAGCGTCGCCGTCTCTGGCACCGTCACAACAGGTGAGGGTGAGCACAAGAAAGAAGGGCGCTTCGTCGCCGTGGGGACCTCGCTCGTTGCGGCCAATGCCTACCTCGGATTTCCGGGCAACCGCGACCTGGTGATGAACATGGTGAATTGGCTGTCCGCGGATGAAGACCTGATTTCAATCCGGCCAAAGCCGCCCGAATCCCAGGAGCTCAACCTGACCAGTGCGCAAATGAGGAGACTCTTTTTCGGAGGCGTTCTCGGATTGCCCCTTCTGATTATCGCGGCGGGATTCACGGTCTGGTGGCGGCGACGTGGTTAAGCGAGACAGTCTGGTTCCCACATCAATTTGACGATACGCAATTTCGAACGTTGCGGACTCGACTTCGGTTCTGACAATTTGCGATGAAGAAGAAATATCTCAACACGCTTGTCGCCATTGCGCTGCTCGGAGCTCTCTACGGGGGACTAACCTACTGGGACAAGCGCAAGTCCTCCGAGCCCGCCAAATCCGATTCGAGCACGAGTCAGGAGAAGATTCTGGCGGTCGAAAGCAGTCATATCCAGTCATTCACCATCAAGCCCCGCGAAGGCGAAGCCATCACCTGCCGCCGCGAAGGTGGGAATTGGGTGATTGCGGAGCCGAAGAAGGTTCCCGCGGATTCATCGGCGGTTTCGGGGCTTCTGAACAGCCTGACGGGCGCGACCATCGACCAGGTGGTGGAGGCAAAGCCGCCGAACTTGAAGGATTTTGGATTGGACCCGCCCTCGGCCACCGTTCAGGTCCTGACCGATGCGAAGCCCGCACAGTTCAGCCTTTCGCTCGGTGACGAGACGCCGACCAGCGGCGCGGTCTATGCCCAGGTCGCCGGCAACCCACGCGTGTTGACGTTGGCGAGCTATTTGAAGACTTCGCTGGTCAAGAATCTCTTCGACCTGCGCGACAAGCGGATCATGACGCTCACAAGCAGTGAAGTCCAGCGCGTCGAGGTGGACGCGAAGGGCAAGCGCTGGACCATCGCCAAGAATCCCGAGGGCGGTTGGGACCTGCTGCTGCCGCCCGCTGTACGCGCTGACCGTTTTGCCGTGGAAGGAATCGTTAACCGCTTGCAGAATGCCACGCTGCAAAGCATCGCCGCCGAGGATAAGAAGAACACCGGGAAGTACGGTTTCGGCGCGCCGGAGCTGACCGTGAAAGTAAACGGGCCGGGAGTGACCCAGACGCTCGTCGTGGGCAAGAAAGAAAAGGAGCGGTACTACGCCATGAACTCGGCGCTCGAACCCGTCTTCACGTTGGACTCGAATTATCCCACCGAGTTCAAGAAGGAGCCAGGCGACTTGCGCGATAAGAACCTGTTCTCCTTCTCGACGTTCGATGTGAAGCGTCTGGACGTGGAGACGCCCAGCGGCACACGGACCTTCGTGCGCCAGCCGCAGAACAAATGGAAGCAGACGGCGCCCGCGGCCAAAGACCTGGCGACCGACAAGCTCGAAGCGTTGCTCAATCACTTGCGTGATCTGCGCGCCGAGTCGTTTCCCTCCGGCGAGAATATGGAAACTTACGGCCTGAAGAAACCGACCTACCGCTTCAAGGCGCAATTTGGAGAAAAGAACGAGGCGGAGACGGTTGACGCCGCCAAGGTGGGCGACCATGTTTACGCGCGCCGGCCCACCGATGCGCGCCCCAGCGAAGTCTCCAAGACCGCGATCGATGATGTGGAGAAAGCGCTGAAAGAAATGTAACTGGGGACGCCTGACGCCCTTCGCGCAGGCGCTCAACCGGCCGCCAAATAGTGAATGGTGAATAGTGAATTGAACGTTGATATGTGCGAGGCGTCCAATTCACCATTCAGAATTCACAATTCACCATTTCATTTGTTCTTCCAAACCGGCTTGCGTTTCTCGACCAGGGCGCGCAGGCCTTCCTGAGAATCCTGCAGCTCGAATAACTGGTTGAGGTAAATGTCCTGGGAGCGCTTGAGGGCCTCTTCGAACGGCGCCCAAGTGCCCTCGAAGATGACACGCTTCATGAGTGAAAGGACCGGCCCGCTCTGGTCGGCGAGGCGTTTCACAAGATTGTCCACGGTGTCCTTGAGCGCCGCCTTGGGCACGACGCGATTCACGAGTCCCATCATCAGCGCTTGCTGCGCATTGATCGGCTCGCCTGTCAGCAGTAGTTCCATGGCGCGCTTCGGGCCGATGACCCGCGGATAGACCACGGCCCCCATGGGGGGAAAGACGCCCAGTTTAATTTCCGGCTGCAGGAAGCGCGTGTTCTCGCTGGCCACCACGAGGTCGCAGAAAGCCGCCAGTTCGCACCCCGCGCCGCTGGCCACTCCGTCGACGACGGCGAGCACGGGCTTGGCGATCTGCGCCATCGCCAGCAGGACGCTGTGGAACGCGTCCATCATCTGGAACACCGTGTCGGCCTTGTAGCCTGCCGCCTCGACGCCGGCGGAGAAATAGCCCTCGCACTCGGGCGCGGAGTCGAGGAGGATCAGACGGACGTCGTCGCGGATGTTCAGGCTCTCGATGGCGCGCGTCATCTCTTTCAGCATTTCGATATTGAAGACGTTGTGCTTGGGGCGGGCCATGGTCAGGTGGGCCACGGTGCTCGAGGCGTCCCAGCGGATGAACTGAAAGGGTTTGTTTTCTTCTTCTCTCTCAGCTCCGGTCAAGAAATCAGAAGTCTCGTCGGCCATGGCTTCCTCCATTATCGCGCCACTCCGTGGGAGCCCCGTTTCCCTGGGGTCAGCAACCACGGGCGCGAGGGGTTATTTCAACCTAGTCCCGCATTTCCCGCAATAGGTAAACTCTTCCGGAATTCCCTTGGCGCGGCATTGCTTGCAGGTCCGCGTGGGCGGGCCCCAGAGAAATTCGCTGGAGCCGGCGGCGGCGGCGCGCTCGCGAATGCCGCGATAATCGGCCGGGCGTTTCTCGATGAACGCCTGCACGCCTTCGTATGGCTCCCACGAGGTGGAATGAATCGTCAGCCAGTCGCGCGCGTGCCCGGCCGTCAGTGACCAGGAAAGGTCTTTCCAGAAATCGAGTTGCTGCTTGGTGTAACGCGTACACTCGGGCAGTTTCTGGATGAGTTTCCGCGCCAGCCGATCCACCGCGCGGTCAAGTTGCCGGTACGGCACGACCTCGTTCACCAGGCCCCAGGAAAGCGCCTGCTCGGCGCTGATCTCATCGCAGGTGAGGAGGAGTTGACGCGCCCGGCGCTCGCCGATGGCGAGGGGCAGCCATTGCGTCGAGCCCAGCGCGTCCACCAGGCCGACGCGCGTGCCCACCTGCATGAAACGCGCGTGGTCAGCAGCAATGGCGAGGTCGGCCGCGAGATTCCAGTCGTTTCCACCGCCCGCCACCACTCCGTTGATGCGCGCGATCGTGGGCTTGCCGAGATGCCGGAAAAGGTCCAGCGCTTCAAACAGAAGGCCTTGCCACTTCCAATAGTTGCGCGGCCGTTTCAGGAATTCCGCGGAAAATTCGTGCGCGTCCCCGCCGGAGCAGAAGGCCTTCTCGCCCGCGCCCGTCAGCACAAGAACCGCAACGCCGTCGTCCCAGGCGGCATCGCGGAACGCCTCCTTCATCTCGCGCAGCGTCTGGGCGGAGTAAGCGTTGAAAACCTCGGGCCGGTTGAGGGTGACGCGCGCGATGCCGTCCTTCTTGTCGTAAAGAATCTCCTCGAAGGAAGAACGCGCGCCGGTTTTTGCCGATGGTGCTGTGCCCATTGCCTTCTCGCCGAATAAAAGCCAGTCGGTAATCTGCGACTCGCCCTCAGCAGTCAATCCGCTTCAAGTTTTTCCCTGTCGCCGGTGGAGATCAGCCACAAGCTTCAAGCTCCAACGCCATTCCCATCCCGCCTGAAACACACAAAGTCGCCAAGCCGCGCCGTGCCTGGCGTTTCAGCATTTCATGAACCAGCGTCACAGTGATCCGCGCGCCCGTGCAGCCGATAGGATGGCCGAGCGCGATGGCGCCGCCGTTGACATTAAGGCGATCGCGGTCGAAGTGCAAATCGCGGTCGCACGCCAGCACCTGGGCCGCAAAAGCCTCGTTCAGTTCGATGAGATCAAAATCCTCCAGCTTGCGCCCGGTTTTCCTCAGGAGTTTCTGCACGGCGGGCACGGGGCCAATCCCCATGAGGCGTGGGTCAACTCCCGCCGTCGTGTAGTCCACGATGCGCGCCAGGGGCATTGCTGAGGAGCGCTTCACACGCTCTTCCGAAGCCAGCACCAGTGCCGCCGCGCCATCCGTAATCCCGGAGGAGTTTCCCGCCGTAATCGTCCCGGTTTTTGAAAACACAGGTGGGAGTTTCGCAAGCGCCTCCAAAATCACATCGAGCCGTGGATGTTCGTCGGTTTGGAAAAGTCGCTCTCCCTTTTTCTCCTTCACGCTGACGGGCACGGTTTCGTCCGCGAAGCGGTTCGACTCGACAGCCCGCCGGGCCCGCAGTTGGCTGCACAGGGCGAAGGCGTCTTGCTCCTCGCGCGTAAGGTGGTATTGCTCGACGAGAACCTCCGCTGTCTCACCCATAATCATTTTCGCCAGCGGGCAGAGAAAACCGTCCTGATACATACCGTCCACGAGCGTCTGATGTCCGAAGCGGGCGCCCCATCGCGCGCCTTCGAGAAAGTACGGGACGCGGCTCATGGCTTCCGTGCCGCCCACGAGAACGACGTCCGCGTTGCCCAGAGCAATTTCCTGATACCCGAGCACGATGGCTTTCATTCCCGAAGCACACGCTTTGTTGACCGTGTATGCGGGCACCGTTACGGGAACGCCGGCGCGCACGGCGATCTGGCGGGCCGGGTTCGGCCCGTTCCCGGCCTGCCGCGCGTGGCCGAAGATCGTTTCTTCGACTTCCGCCGGCGCGATCCCGGCCCGCTCGATTGCCGCCCGGGCGGCGACCACACCCAAATCGGGCGCCGTGAAATCGCGCAAGGAGCCACCGTACTTTCCGATGGCCGTGCGCGCCGCGCTTAGCACGAAGACGCTCTTCATGGGGTAAGCAGATGCTATCACAGCCGCCCTGGGCGAGGTAACAGGGTTGGCGAGTCTGCTTTCCGCTTGCCGCACCGACTGAGGTAAGATGGTTTTATGGGAAAGGACCTGGCCTTGGACCGCACGAGCGTTATCGTTGTGGCGACGTTCCTATGGATTTCAGTTCTGGCTGGAGCGGCGAGCGAGCCTGTCTATGACGAGCAAGCTGACGCGCGGAAGTTGATCGCGGCGGCGATCAAAACGGCTTCGAAGCCTGGCAAGTCCGCGAAGAACGTCGTGCTCGATTTCGGCGCCAACTGGTGTTTTGACTGCCGCGTCCTGGATGAGCAGATGCGCAAGCCCGAATTGGCGTCGGTGATTGAAAAGAGCTTCGTGGTTGTCAAGATTGATGTGGGCCGAATGGACAAGAACGTGGACCTGGCCCAGCAGTACGGAGTTCCGGTCAAGAACGGTATTCCCGCCCTGGCGGTTCTCGACTCACGCGGCAAGGTGCTCTACGCGCAGGATCAGGGCCAGTTTGCCGATGCCCGCCACATGAACTTCGCGAGCATCAAAGCCTTTTTCGATCGATGGAAACCTTCGCGCTGAGCGCGCAGCCCCACAATCACATTCCAGGGATGACTGCCTCAGTAGGGCCACGGCGGTTTCTGGCCGTAGGTCACAAAGCAATCGCCGTCAAGGCAGAGCATGGGATCGTTGTTCTTGTTGTTCTTGTTGTTCTTCTTCTTCGAGCTGATAAACCACGCGCCCCTGCGAACGCGAATTGGCCACGATGGTCGCGCCTTCGACGCTCCACGTCCCGCCGTCCGACGATTGTGAAGCCACCCCGCCGTACTGATTCGTGGAGTCGGAGGCGCCGTAATATTCATAAGTCCCGTCCGGATGAAGCGTGAAGCATTGTTCCCGCCCGCTGATGATTTGGCCTGTGCTGGAACCGCTGTAAGCGCACCACTTGCCCACCATTTCCTGCGGATTGCTGCCGCCGCCCACGGCAAAAGTCAAGCGCCGGGATTCAGGCAGACTGGTCTCACCAAAGGCTCAGCGATTAAATACGCGGACTCCGGCAATGGAATCGCGGTTGCCTTCAAGCCGTCGTCTGTCCCGCCGCGCGGCGCTGGAAGACTTCGATGTAGCCGTTGACAAGCGAAACGGCGGCGGGCGTGGTGCCGGGAATGAGCACCTCTTGGCCGGGCGTAGGAGGCTGCGCTTGCGAGGGACAGCAGAACTCAGCCGGCTGCGCTGGTCAAGCGCAGCCGGTGAGATTGGGCACTTTCCTACTGCACCGTGAAGTTGACCATGTTGCTCGTGCCGGTCAGAGAATTGTAAGTAACCGTGGCGCTCACGGAGTATGTCCCGTTTGGATCCTTGGGTCCCAATCGATAGCTCCACACTGCTCGCCCGCCGGAATCGGCCGCCACGGTCTTGGTCGCGGTCTTGCCGCCGGGTTTGTTGAGCGTGAAGACTACGGAGGCGCCTGCCGCCGGGTTTCCGCCGCTGATCACCATGGCGGTCATCGGAACGGTTGAGCGAGGCGCGTAGATGGAATTCGGCACGGAGACCACCGCGGAAGGCGGAACAACAACCGTGCAGTTCGCATTGCCGGTCCCCGAGTTGGTTCCCCGTGTTGCGATGGCATTCACAGCATAAGTCCCTGGCAAGGTTCCCGAGGGGACGGATTTGGTCATGGTCGTGGATGCCGCCTGGCCGGGGCTGAGGTTGAGCGGTGTTGCCGCAAATGGAGTCGCCCACGAGCTGGGAAGCGTCGAGCTCAAATCGAAGTTACCGGCGGCACAAACCGACGAATCGTTGTTCGTCACCGTTACGGTGTAATTGACGTTGTTCCCCGCTTGCGCCGTGGGATTGGCCGGCGAGATGGCCACTGTGGGGTTGGCCTCCACGCAAGGAACAGGCCCGAACGTCACGTTGACCCCCAGCGCCGTAGGTGCGGCACTTTGGACGGCAATCGTCACGTTTGAATACGGGTCTGTCCAGCTCTTGCTCGCGGCCAGCGCCGGGTCAGTCCACGAGCTGGTCTCGGGGGTGAAGTCGAGCAAGTGCGTGTGCGTTCCGGTGGTGGAATCCTGGTAATGGATCAAAGCTCCAGTGAAGACCTGCGAGCCCAGCGTCGAGTCGTATGACCCGATGGGCTGACGGTACTCCACCCAGAGCCAGGCATTATTGCCGGTGCCGCGCCGGACCTTTAGGGCTTGCAGGCCCGGCGGGTTGGTTTCAATGGGCTGGAGCGCGTAGGTTCCGTTCGTCTCGACGGTGAGGAAGTTGGTGCCGGAGGCGATCCAGTTCAGCTGCAACTTATGAGGTGCAGCATAGTGGCCCAGGTTCCATGAACCCATGGTTGAGAAGACATCGCCGTACTCACCCAGTGTTCCGGCGGCTCCCAATGCACCAAGAGCCTCAGCGCCGAAATCGCGCGAGCTGGCATGGTGCAGAGTCAGGTTGTGCCCACCCTCATGGGTCGAAAGCTTCACACCCTGGTCACGCGACGTAAAGTAGTTGGCGAGCACCCACGAAGTCGATGCGGTGAACGACCCATCGCCCGGTGAGCTGAGAGTGCTACAACCAAGAGTCCCAAGTCCCGCCCAGGCGCAGCCGCCCGGATTCGGGAAGACGATGAAGACCCTCCGGTAGTTGGGGAAATAGACATCGACATCGGCGGCGGCAATGGCCGCGTCACGCATCTGGGTGTACTGATCGCAGGTGTAGGACTGGCTCAGGGTATACCATCCAAACACATTGCCAGTGGCCCACGCCTGGCCATATGAGGCGTCTTTCCAGAAGCCATCCACGGAGCGTCCAGAGGTGGCGAAGAAGACGTCGTAAACCTCTTGGGGCGTAGCGCTCGGGGTGATGCCGGGAAACGTCACCAAGAGGACAGCAGTGTCCTGCTGGCCTGTAGTGCTGCATCCCGCAGCCGCCACCGAATAGCCGGTGACGCTGCCGCCTGCTGCTGCGACGCGGTTGCCGACGCGAACGCCTTCGACTTTGAGTATGGCGCCGCACCGTAGCCCCGGAGGCTCGTTTGCCCCGAAATAGATATCGAGATTTTCTTGCGCCACGAGCATGCGCAGGACTGAGCGGCGAACCGTCATGGTCGGATCGTCAAGGATGTAGTATTCGATCGGCGCCTGCCAAATGCCGTGGGATTCAAAGCGCGACGCCTTCTGCGGAAACGCCTCCCGCATCGCGGCGGCGAGATCCGGCGAAAAGGCAAGCTGCAATGCCTGCGCAGGATCGCGCTCGATCAGCGCGCTGAGCGCCGCGGCTCGCTGGTCGATGATGGGAGCGGCCTGGGCGCGCAAACCCGCCGCAGCGGCTCCCCGGACTTGCTGGAGTTCGCCGTGAATCTCCAGAAGCCGGTTATTCAGAGAGCGGACAAGGTCGGCCTGGGAGTTCCCCGGGGCGCCCAGCGCGCTCGTGGCACAGAGAACCGATACGAAAAGCACTGACCTGAGTCTAGACATTTGCTCACCTCTATTCCCGACTTCCAGTTCCGGGTCCGGAGAGGGCTCAAAAAACCAGTGGTGAGCCATCCCCCGCCCGAATACTCCGGGCAAACATGCTGCGTATTGTCGGATAAAAGCGGGCTGGAGCGAATAGTACCGAGGTCACAGGGGGCCAGTACGAAGGTGACATCCGAACTTGAAGCTCTAATCGATCGTCGTTTTGCCAATAAGTGTTGTTGTTTCAAATAGATGCCTGCTCGGCGGAACGGCGTTGGAAGATCTCGATGAGACAGTTGACGAGCGAGACGGCGGCGGGAGTGACGCCAGGGATGCGCGCGGCCCGACCACGGCCTGCTCTGTTTAGGAAAACGGCGTCACCGCGATTCCTTATTGAGTATGTCGTGGGCGCCGACGCGGCGGAGAATTAGGGTGTCGCCAGACACTTGGTAGGTAATGCGATAGGAGAGCGACACGCGGGCTTCCCATACGTCGTTCGAGCCTTTCATCTTTTTGGCGTGCAGCGAGGGATGATGGAAGTCAGTGTCCAGTAAACGAAGAGTTTTCTCCACCCGCTTCTGGAGAGTCGCAGGTAGGTCCGAGAAGTCGTGCTCGAACAGAGGCGTCCATATGATCTTCATGGTCCAAAGCTTAACAATTGAAATCTGCGGGGTGTCAAGTGAATGTTAACAGGAGAATAGCTCTATTTCTTTAGGCGTCTGAGTAGAGCTCCCACCGAGTCTGCGATCTTGTAGTCCCCGCGGGCCAGCGCTTCATCCACCTCCCCTTCCTTGGCTTGCCACTCAGGCGTCCAGAACCAGAGTTGGTCCTTGGGAATAAGATTGGCGGGAATCATCTCGACCCGCTGGCCGACCAGACGCATGAGCATATGGTCGCCCTTCTTGAGCCGCAAGGCTTTGGAGATTCGGTGCGGGATCGTAACTTGATGCTTCGCACCCAGTCGAACGGCTTCTTCAATTGCAGGACGGGTTTTGGCTGCACGAGCCATAGCATTTCCTACTTTCCGATATTCCTACCACTCTGGAATTTTGTCAAGTAATCCCCGTGGGGACTGCTTCAAATTGACGCCTGTTCCGCGGCACGGCGCTGGAAGATCTCGATGAAGCAGTTGACGAGGGAGACGGCGGCGGGGGTGACGCCGGGAATGCGCGCCGCCTGGCCGAGGGTTAGAGGCCGCACACGGGTGAGCTTCTCAACCATCTCGCGCGAGAGGCCCGAGACCTTCAGATAGTCGAACCAATCAGGGATACGGCGCTGTTCGGCGCGCTTCATGCGCTCGATCTGCCGCTCCTGTTGCTGGAGATAGCCTTCGTATTTGAAGTCGGTGTCGACGCGTCGAGTCTCCTCGCGCGCAAAGAGGTTCGTTTCGCCGGACGCCGTTTTCCCGCCGAGGTCCTCCATACCAAGCGCGTGCAGCCCTTCGTTCACCCATTCGAGGATTTCGTCGATTGAGACTTCTGGACGCTTGAGAAGTTGCGCGCCCGTAAGCGGCCCGGATGCTGTCAACCGGCCGTCGCTCATCAAGCCTAGCTTTGTGTAAACCTCGCGCCCGACGCGCGAATCGGGGTCAAGCGTATTTTCGAGCAAAAACTTTGTGGCCGCGGAAATGCGCCGTTTCTTCTCCAAGAACGCTTCGTAGTCCTTTTGCTTAATTGTTCCCACCTGGTAGCCGAGGGGCATCAGGCGCTCGTCGGCGTTGTCAATGCGCAGGTGGAGCCGGAACTCGGCGCGCGAAGTGAACATGCGATACGGCTCGTCCACGCCCTTGCTGACAAGATCGTCAATTAAGATGCCGGTATAGCCCTGCGTGCGGCCGATGGTCACTGGGTCCTTCCCTTGCACGCGCAGGCCAGCGTTGATGCCCGCCATGATGCCCTGGCACGCGGCCTCCTCGTAACCGGTGGTTCCGTTGATCTGGCCGGCGAGGAAAAGGTTTTGGATCTTCTTTGTCTCGAGCCAGGGAGACAATTCGGTTGGCTGCACCATGTCGTACTCGATGGCGTAGCCGGGGCGGATCAAGTCGGCGTTCTCGAGACCCGGAATGGATTTCACCATCGCCATCTGCACGTCGATGGGCATCGAGGTGGACATGCCGTTGACGTAGATTTCGTTCGTGT
>CAZTHM010000035.1:14971-15774 GCA_964613505.1 uncultured Acidobacteriota bacterium
CTTGACGATCTTGTCCTCAATCGAGGGGCAATAGCGCGGGCCGATGCTTTTGATCTGACCGGAATAGAGCGGCGCGCGGTGGACGTTCTCGCGAATGATGCGGTGGGTTTCGGCGGTCGTATAAGCGATCCAGCAGACGCGCTGCGGTTGCGTGATGGCCTTGGTGCGGAAACTGAACGGTGTGGGAATTGCGTCGCCGGGCTGAACCTGGAACTCGGAGAAGTCGATGGTGCGCGCATCGAGGCGCGGCGGCGTGCCGGTTTTGAGCCGGCCCACATCGAAGCCCAGCCGGCGCAACGCTTCGCCCAGCATCACGGCTGGCGGCTCGCCTGACCGCCCAGCGGGATATTGTTGTTCGCCGCAGTGAATGAGGCCGTTGAGAAACGTGCCCGTCGTGATGATGACAGCGCCCGCCTCAACCGTGCGCCCATCGCGGAGCTTGATTCCGCGTGCCTGTAGCGCCGGCATCTTGCCGGCATTGCCGTTACGAACGCAGCCGTCCTGTAGCGCCGGCATCTTGCCGGCATTGCCGCCGGGGACGGCGGCGCTACCCAGAACCAAATCCACAACCTCTGCCTGCTTGATGCGCAGGTTCGGCTCTTCTTCGAGCACTTGACGCATCCGCACGCGATACTGCTTCTTATCGGCCTGGGCGCGCGGCGACCAGACGGCCGGGCCGCGGCTGGTGTTGAGCAGGCGAAACTGGATTCCCACCGCGTCAATCACTTCGCCCATGATGCCGCCCAGCGCGTCCACTTCGCGGACCAGGTGGCCTTTGGCGATGCCGCCCACGGCCGGGTTGC
>CAZTHM010000036.1:0-15596 GCA_964613505.1 uncultured Acidobacteriota bacterium
GACGCTCACGCACCCGCACGGGCAGATCTACGCCTTTCCGTTTATCCCTCCGCGCGTGGAGAAGGAAATCGCCGCGACGCGCGCGCATTTCCGCAAGCACCGGCGCTGCGTGTTTTGTGATGTCCTGAAGAAGGAGCGGCACGATGGGCGGCGGATCGTCGCGGAGAATGATTCATTTGCCGCCTTCATTCCCTTTTATGCGCGCTGGCCTTATGAAGTTCACATCTTTTCGCGGCGGCATCTGGGGACGCTCGAGCAGTTCCGAGTGGCGGAGGAGCGGGCTCTGGCGGAAATCCTCAAGTGGGTGACGATGAAGTACGACAACCTCTTCGGGTTTTCGTTTCCGTACATGATGTTGCTTCACCAGGCGCCGGCAAGAGGGAAGTATCCTTACTTCCATTTTCACATCGAGTTCTACCCGCCGCATCGCAGCAAGGAAAAACTGAAGTACCTCGCCAGCGTCGAGACGGGCGGCGGAAGTTTCTTGAACGATTCGCTGGCGGAAGAGAAAGCCGCGGAGCTGCGCGGGGTTTCGCCCCGGCGGCGTAGCGAAGTCGCAAAGGCGTAGCGCCCGGCTTGCTGTAGCGCCGGTCTATGACCGGCGTCTTTGGGCATTGGAACTTTCGCCGCTCACAGAGCGGCGCTACAAGAACGGAAGGCCCCCATGATTGAAGGAGCGTTCGAGAAGGTCTTCGGCGCGGCGCCCGAAGTGGTGGTGCGTGCTCCGGGGCGCGTCAACCTGATCGGCGAGCATACCGACTACAACGACGGCTTCGTGCTGCCAGCGGCGATTGATCGTTTCATTGAATTTGCCGGGCGGCGCCGCGCCGACCGGACCGTACGCGTCCACTCCACGGATTTCCAGGATTCCGCCGAATTCTCACTCGACGACATTCAGAAGGACAGCGAGCATCGCTGGAGTAATTACTTGCGCGGCGTTTCGAAGTTTCTCGAGTCAGACGGCCACCAACTGACCGGGGCGGACATCGTTTTTGGCGGCAACGTGCCGCGCGAATCGGGGCTGAGCTCTTCCGCGGCGGTCGAAGTTGCGGCCACAACGTTTTGGCAACGGCTGATGGGACTCAAGCTGGACCCGGTCTATGTCATCAAGCTCTCGCGCCGTGCCGAAAACGAGTTCGTCGGCGTGCCCTGCGGTATC
Source organism: uncultured Acidobacteriota bacterium (assembly GCA_964613505.1). Lineage (GTDB taxonomy): Bacteria > Acidobacteriota > Terriglobia > UBA7540 > UBA7540 > CAZTHM01. Next base: position 1,160 of record CAZTHM010000036.1, read on the forward strand.
ATGGACCAGTTCATTTCCGCGCTTGGCCGGGCGGAACACGCGCTCTTCCTCGATTGCCGCGATTTGAGCTATCGCCACGTGCCGCTGCGCGGCGACGTGAAGGTCGTGGTGTGTAACACGGGCATCAAGCGCGCGCTGGCGCAGTCGGAATACGAAGTTCGGCTGAGGCAGTGCAACCAGGCGGTGGCGCAACTGAAGACCGTGGGCCTGGCCATCAAGAATCTGCGCGATGTCGATCCCGAGGATCTGGACACCGCCAGCGACGCGCTCTCTGAGATTCTGCTCCGCCGCGCCCGGCACGTGGTGACGGAAAACGCGCGCGTCTTGGAAGCTGTCAAGGTTCTCGAGGAAGGCGACCTGGAGCGCTTCGGCGAGTTGATGAACGCTTCGCACGAAAGCTTGCGCGACGATTACGAGGTCAGCTGCAAGGAACTCGATGTGCTCGTCGAGCTCGCCTGGAAGCAGCCCGGAACGCTGGGGGCGCGCATGACCGGCGCCGGCTTCGGTGGCTGCACCGTGAACCTGGTCCGCGCCGACGCCACCGAGGCATTCGCCCAAGCCGTGAGCCGGGGATATCAAGAAAGTCTCAGCCTCAATGCCGAGATCTATGTTTGCCAAGCCTCGGACGGTGCCTTGGCCGGCACGCAGTAAGAAGTCAGCAGTCGGCAGTTGGCAGTCAGCCTGTGACGCTTACATCGAGGTTGGCGCTGGGCATAGGTTGGGTAAGCGGGCGGGTTCGCTGGGAAGTCGTCCTCAACTGGGTGGCTTATGCCCACCGTTAACTGTCGACTGCCAACTGCGTTCTGCCTTCTGCCTTCTGCCAACTGCTTTCTATCCCGGAGGTGGGCCCTTGATGATGACGGCGAGGAGGCTGATGAAGAAGAAGACCACGAGGGCGAAGAAGACGGCGCGTGTAATGGGCCCGACTTCAGCTTCAATGAACGGGCAGACGGCTTGAGGTTTTCTTCGTCGCGCCAGGTACCAGGGAAAGACGAGGATCCACAATAGCGCCGAACCCAGTCCCCAGCGGAAGGCCTTGGGAATCCCGCGCTGGAAGGCGTCGAAGCAGACCCAGGCTCCGCACATAATCTCGATGCCACCTAAGATGAGGAATGTCCTGCTGAGGCCCTGGTGCTGGTTCAGGTAGGCTGCCACACTCAGGCGGGCCAGCAACAGAATCGCGAAAAGTCCCCAGGGAAAGCGGGCGCGCTCGAGAGCGATCGGTGCGGCTGCAATCGTGTCCGGCTCGACGACGGGAGCGGGCCTTCCGAGGTCTCGGGGGTCGCTGGGGGATTTGCAGACGGCGCACACCCGTGATCCCGGCCCGAGCATCTGGCCGCAAGCGGGGCAGGGGAACGGATCCTGGGCAAAGGAGGATTCCAGCGGAGTGGGCGGGAATTGGGGTTGATCAGCCATGCGGAAATTGATTCATTGAATCATTGATTCATTTCTCCATTGCCGGTTTCCAGCGAGGCCCGCCGCAGCGTCCGGGTCTTCAATGAATCAATGACCCGATGAACCAATGAGTCATTCCTTCTCGTTCCATCCTTCGTGCTCTTTCCAATCTAACACCACGCGGTAGTTTTGCATGCGGGGAAGTTCGCTCATGCTTCGCACTCTGCCCAAGGAGCGGTTTCCTCCCTGCGATTGGTAGAACCAATCGGCCTCTTGAGCGCGGGCCGCGACCTCACCCGTGAGGGCGAAGGGGCGTTCCTCGTAGCGGTAAGGCGTCGAGGGATGTCCCTTCGGATCGTAGATGCGGTCCACGCGCAATTCGAATCCGGGCGCGAGCGGGACTTCACGCGCCAACTCCTGCAGCGCCTTGACGACGAAAAAATTGTTCACAATGTGGTCGATGTGCCCTTCGGCGGGTGGATGAGCGGTGATGATGACTTGCGGCTGGAGTTTCTTAATCAGCTCCTTGACAGCTTCCGCAACCGGTTCGCGTGCGTAGGGAAGGTTCGGTTTTTCCAGACCCTCGTAAGGGGCGTGATCGCTGGCGAGCAAGACGGAGAGATAAGGATTCGATGCGTCCAGGTGACGATACCAGATTTCTCCCGAGCCTCCGTCCGGCAGTCCTAGGAAGTGGATGTTCTCACGCGCGACGCCCAAATGGCCGAGCGCTGCGCGCGACTCCTCCATGCGGAGCGAGCCAAAGTTCATTGCCTCGGCAGGACGGCACGAATGCTGGTAGTAGCGGTCACAAGATCCGGAGTCACCGCTGGTGAAATAGACCACGTGAATCGGAATGTGATTCTCAACGGCGGCGCGGATGATTCCCATGTGCGGGCCGTCATCGTCCTCGTGCGCGCAGAACAGTAGAATGGAATCGGGCAGCGGGTTCGAGGCCAGCTCGAGTTGCCCCGCCGCCAACACCTCGTCGCTCTTGCTGATGACTTCCACGACCACTCGATAGGTCCCGGGTCCGTCGGAGGGCAGCCGGAATTTGACTTCCTGCTCCAGCCGCCCGCCGCGCGGCGCGAGGTCAAGGCCCTCACGGATGACCTGCTTGGCGAACTCCGCACTCCCCAACGCGCGCAGGCTGGCCTGGAGTGTTATGCCATGCCAGGGGCGGTCCGTGGAATTGACGACACTAAATTTCACCAAAGCCTCGTCGCCCGGTTCATACATCGTGTGGGCGCTGTCAAATCGAATCGCGGTTGAACCAAACTCCGGCCGCACGAGGTCCCGGTAGCTTTTGGTATTGACCGCCTCCAGGTTGGGGTAGATGTACTGGCCAGGATAGATTTTTCGCCCGCCATCATTCACCGGCTGGACGAAAGTGAGCGCGCTGAAGGCAATGTCGTAGACGTTCTTGCGGGCATCATCCCAGACGACGACAGCGTATTGCTTTACTGCCGGTTGTTGGACGGGCTTCACGGTCGCCGCCCGTGGCGAGCGCACCTCGGTCTCGATCCCCGGCCGGAGCGTGAGCGATTTGACGATGGGGAACACGTCGGACCCTGCAACGCTAACTTGCTGGGCGATCCACGGCCAATACCTTTCTGAGAACTCCACGCGCAACCCGCTCAGCGCCCGTCCCGTTAGGTTGCGGAGAACCGCGCGGCACGAAACAGGATCGCCCGAAGTGTAGAAGGTTTTGTCGAGTTCGATGCGCTCAATCCGGACGAGCTTCCGGTGGACGGCGAATGAGGCAGCGTGGGGAAAAGTCGAGCCGGCCTGAGGGTCCTTCGAATCCTGGGTCGCGAGGTCGATTTCGTAGCGGCCGGTTCGCGCATCGTCTGGCACCTTCCAGACTTCGCGATAGTCATCGGAGCTGGCGGATTGCACCTTCCCTTTAAAGGGAATCCGCTCCAACGCCTGTTTGGTTTCGCCTGCATAGCGAATCGTCAGAAAGAGGTCCGACCCGGATGAGGATTCTTGGGGGGCAGAAGGAACGATTCTGACGCGCACAGTCTCGCCCACGTTGTAGCTGATCTTGTCCGTCGCAAGCTGTAACTTGGGCTGCGACCAGGCGGGACATATCGAGAACAAGAGCGCGACGGCCAGCATCATCGAACGCGCGGCCAGCGCGGCACCACGCCTACGCGCGGCGGAAGGCGCAAACTGAAGCATGAGTCCCCCTTCAAGTGACCATCGCCGATTATAGAGGCCCGGAACTGAAGCGTCCAGTTAGACACGCTCAAACACCCAGCTTCAGTAAATTGCCCCCTCTGCCTTACGAAGCGTTTCTTTAGCGGGCGGGTGTGCGGGAAGGTTTAGCGCCGGTGCTTCATCGCGATGGTTACGAGCCGGCCCCCGGAGAAAGAAACCGGCGACGCTCGTAACGGATGAAGATCGCCTGGGTCAGGAAGAGAAGGACCGCGATGGCGGCCAGCAGCCACAGGCCGGTCCGAATCGAAGAGTGCTGCGCCAAGTACCCGATGGCGGGCGGCACGACGGCGCCGCTGAGCAGCGCGAAAGCCATGATCATTCCGAAGACCGTCCCGAAAACGCGGGGGTAATGCGTGCTGGCGGTTCCCGCCGTGGTGGGGAAGATGGGCGCGTAGCTCAGCCCGCAGAGGATGATGCCGGCGGTGGCCACCGGCACATTGGGCGCAAGCGCCGTGAGAGCCAGCCCTACGGCGGCGACGGCGGCAGCGCCGAGCACCAGTTTGGGGCCGGCGATTTTCTTGACGACCTGGCTGGCGGCGAAGCGGCCGAGCATCAGCGCCACCCAGAAACCGGTCAGGATCATCTTGGACGTCTGGGGACTGGTCAGGAATTCCTTCTCGAAGAAGGTGCGAATCCAGCCCGCCGAGCAAATTTCCAGCGCCGAATAAAAGAAGAGCACGAAAGCGAGAAGGATGATGGCGCGGTCGAAGGCCAGGCGGCGGGCCACGGTCCAATCGAAGGCGTCCGTGCCGCGCGAAGTCGGGAAGTGTTGCTGGAGACCGACCAGCGCCACACTGACCACGAGCAGCGCGATCAACCAGAGCGTCACTTGCAGCCCCAGGCGGGCGGTCAGCAGTATGACGACCCAGGGAAAGAAAACCGCGCCCACGCCGAAGAAGATGTTGCCCAGGTTGAACGCCGAGGAGGGATTTTCAGGGTAAAGATCGGGAATGAGCGTGTTGGCGGCGCTCATCGCCGCGCTGCCGCCCAACCCGAGCACCACGAGCAAAGCGCCGAAAGCCGCGTAGCTCGGCGCGTGGGCCATGCCGCCCAGCGCCGCCGCAGCGCAGAAGAAGCCCGCCACCAGGATCGGCTTCTTGCCAAATCGGTCGATGAGCGGACCGATGAGGAAGACCATGGGAATCTGCGGAAGGTAGAGAAAGCTGAAAAGCGCTCCGCCGCGTTCGAGGTCAAACGACAGGCGAGTGCTCCACTCCGGCAGGGTTGCGCCCAGGAACGAAGTGATGATCCCGAACGTGAACAGTCCCCCGCACGCCGTGCCCATCAGGTACTTCGTTGCGGTCTGGTTCGGAGCACTCACAGTATTTTGAGCCGGTGTCATTTAACAGACAGGGTTTGTCGGCGAATGAGACGGGCGGTCGAGCGACGGCATTATAGATCAGATTGGTGCCCGCGCATAGGCCTTGGTCCGCATCAGGGTTGGCGTACCAGGCGGTGGACGACGGCGCGCCTGGAATTCTTTTGCAGCAAGCGTCGCAGCCCTAAACTCCCAGTCGTTGTCGAAGTATCTCTCGCATGCGGGAGGCAATATCGAATGCTTGGACCGCCTCTTCTCTGTCGGCTGACTCGCCGGGGTAGCGGAAGGCTATGGCCGCGTGGGACAGCAGGCGAAGTTCCACCACCGGCCATGACCAACCCTTGCACACAAGCTCCAACCGGCGATCTAAAGTCGCCAGGTCATGGGTCTTGGGTGGGAGCGCACCCAGATGGATCAGCAGGGCCTTCATCAGTTTCTCGATGCACTGCTGGGCGTGAAAACAAACCGCATCGAAATTCGGGGACTCGGTGGCGCGAAGTTCTCGACCGGCCGTACAGAAGTCGCCCTCCGCCTTGTCAATCCACTCCTTAACGGTTGCCTTCATAGAGGACTTCTCCCCGGTCGAGGGCTTCGCGGATAAGGGGATCGCCTTCCGCATATCGACGCGCCGTGTCGTCGGGGCGGCGAGCCAGAAGGTCAATCGGGAAATCGGGATTCACGCGGTTGAGGATCTCCAGCGATTTGGAAAAGGATCTCCCCTCAAACGGCAGCACGACCAGCAAGTCCACATCTGAATCGGAGTCTGGCTCGCCGTAGGCATGAGATCCAAACAGGATGATCCGGTCGGGATGAAACTCCTGCACAATTCGGTGGCTAAGCTCAAGGATGCTCTTTCTTTCTATCATTACTGCCCCCTGCTGGAGACCACGCTTGCCGGTTCGCCATTATAGAACAGCTAACATGGCTGTGGAAGCCCGGGATCGAATCGGCCAACACACCCGAGGACACAGTGTCTGTTGACTTCCGGCCTCATGAGCCTTTCAATGGCTGCCGAGGGAGGTCCCGGTCAACTACCCGACTGCCCCCCTCAGAGACCCAATCGGCAGGAGCCCTGAAGGGCGAACGCCGCAAGAGGACTTGCCATGCACCCTCTCGATTCCATCTTCAAGCCGCAATCGATTGCCGTGGTGGGCGCCTCGCGCCGGCCGGGCTCGATCGGACGCGAGATCATGCACAACCTGATCGAGTACAACTTTCACGGCAAGGTTTTTCCGGTGAATCCCAAGGCGGACTACATTCATTCCATCAAAGCCTTCCCAAGTGTTTCCGCGATCCCCGATCCCGTTGACCTGGCGATTGTGGTGGTGCCGCGCGATGAGGTTCTGGCCGTCGTTGATGATTGCGGCAGGAAGGGCGTGAAGGGCCTGATCGTGATTACGGCGGGTTTTGGGGAGACGGGCGAAGAGGGCCGACGGATCGAAATCGAACTGCGGGAGCGCGTCGAACGCCACGGCATGCGGATGATCGGGCCGAACTGCATGGGCGTCATCAACACCGATCCCGAAGTCCGCATGGACGCCACGTTTGCTCCCACTCTGCCACTGCCCGGGCGGCTGGGCTTCATGTCGCAATCGGGCGCATTGGGGGTCGCGATTCTCAACATCGCGCGCCAGCTCGATATCGGCTTTTCGCATTTCGTCAGCATGGGAAACAAGGCCAACGTTTCCGGCAACGACCTGCTGCTCTACTGGGAGGACGATCCGCACACCGATTTGATTTTGATGTACCTGGAATCGTTCGGGAACCCGAGGCGGTTCGTTCAGATCGCGCGACGCATTTCGAAGCACAAGCCCATCGTCGCGGTGAAGTCCGGCCGGACGCCGGCGGGAGCGCGCGCCGCATCGTCGCACACCGGGGCCCTGGTGTCGGCGCAAGGGCTCGACATCGCCGCCGACGCGCTGCTCGAGCAGTGCGGCGTGATCCGCGTCGACACGGTCGAGGAGTTGTTCGACCTGGCGATGGGATTTTCGAAGAACCCGCTGCCGCGCGGCAACCGGCTGGGAATTCTTACCAACGCCGGCGGCCCGGCCATCATGGCCACCGACACGGCCATCAATCTTGGCCTCGCGGTGGGGAAGCTCTCGGAGCGGACGGCGACGGAACTTCGGCGCCTCTTGCCACCCGAGGCAAGCGTCGGAAACCCCGTCGATATGACTCCCAAAGCCGATCGCAGCCGTTACGAAGCTTGCGCGCGCGTCATGCTGGAAGACGAAGGCATCGATTCGCTGCTCGTGGTCTTCGTCCCGCCCATGATGATCAGCGCGCTGGACATCGTCCTGGGGCTGGAAGATTTGCGCCGCCAGTTCCCCAAGCCTATTCTCGGGGTCATGATGGCACCGGAGGAATTCTTCAAAGCGTTGAATGAGAAGTACCCGGGGCACATGGCCATCTACCTGTTTCCGGAATCGGCCGTTAGGGCGCTGTGGGCGCTGGAGCGGCATCGTCAGTGGCGAGAGCGGCCACTCGGTGAGGTGGAACAATTTGATGTGAACCGCCCCGCCGCTGAGAAATTGCTCGAGGGCGTTGGCGCGGAAGGACGCCGCCAGCTCACCGCGCTCGAGAGCTTGCGCTTGCTGGAAACTTATGGCATCCCCGCGGCACGCTCCGTCGTGGCCGCCGACCTGCGTGAACTGAACACAAGGACGCGAGGGTTTCCGTTTCCTGCGGTCCTCAAAGTCATTTCCCCGGACATCGTCCACAAGACGGAGGTGGGAGGAGTCGCTCTGGATCTCCGCACGCCGGACGAAGTCGCCGGGGCCGCCCGGCGAATACTTGACTCCCTCGCCCAGCGCCGCGCCCTGCCCGGCCAAGCCAAGGGCGGAGCGGCGCCAGCTTTTCTCCTCCAGGAGTACGTGCGCGGTGGGCGCGAAGTCATCATGGGAATGACCCAGGACGCCAACTTCGGTCCGCTTTTGATGTTTGGCCTGGGGGGCGTCTACGTTGAGACGCTGAAGGACGTCACCTTCCGTGTGCCGCCACTCACGAGCTTAGATGCGGAGGAAATGATCCGGCAGATCCGTGCCTATCCCCTCCTGGAAGGAGTGCGCGGCGAAGCGGCAATCGACATCAGGGCACTGGTGAAGATCCTGCAGCGCTTCTCGCAGTTGGTCGAAGACCTGCCGCAAATTGCCGAGATCGAAGTCAACCCTTTCCTGGTTTTCCCGGACGCGAGGGAATTCCGCGCTGTGGACGCGCGCGTGCGGCTGAACGGCTGATCGCTGGCTGGGGCAGCACTAGCCGGGCGGGTTTCCGGGTCGTGACTCCATCTGGCGGATTTTCCAGTAGAGTCCGCTGATGGCCAGAACGATGAAGATCAGCGAGACGCCCAGGCCCTTGCGGCGCACGTCGCGTTCCGCCAGCGCCGCCACGCCCGCCTGATAAGCCTTCTGCGAGATTTCCACTCCCTGGTCGGTCTGCTTCTGAACCTCTGCATCATTGAAGCTGTGGACGTTGACACGCGCCTTGATGAGCGCTTCGTGGGCGTTGGCCAGGTCCACCTTGGGGCTGGAGACCTCCATGCCGGAGCGCTCGGCGGTGCCGAGAATCTCTTCCGCGCGCCCAAGGAAGGTTTTAACCTTGGCCAAGTCGCCCGCCATCTTCTGTGCCGATGCGTAGCCTTTGTCACCGGCAGCGTGACAGGTGATGCAAACGGCAGTCGAACTGACGCCTACCCAGTCATCCGAAGGCTTTACGATTTCATGGTTCGCGTGGCACTGTACGCAGCTAGGCAAGCCCATCTTGGCAAAGGCGGCCTCGTGCGGGCTCTTCTCGAAAAGCTGCACAAAGAACACGTGGCAAGTGCCACAGACATTAGCGACGGAACTGACTCCCGGCGGAGTGGCGCCGTGATTCCCGTGGCAGGTTGAGCACGTCGGCGCGGAAGTGTCGCCACTGGCCAGCAGCTCCGCGTGGACGCTCTTCTGGTACTTCTCAACCTGGTCGGTCGGAATTTTGTATCCCTTCATGTGGGCGGCGTCGGCGTGGCAGCGGCCGCAAGTCGAAGCGATGTTGGTGGGATGCACCGGCGAGCGCGTGTCCCGGGCCGGCAATATATCGTGGACGCTATGGCAATCGACGCAGGCGGCCACTTTCGTGTCGCCCTGCTTCAGCCGCTTGCCGTGGACGCTCGTAAGGTATTGGCTGAGCTGGTCAGCGCGCATCTTGGGATTGAAGCGGCGCATGTAAGCGATGTCGGAATGGCAGCGAGCGCAGAATTCGGGACTCTGCGCTTTGGTGGGAGTGCCACGAAAACCTTTGGTTCGACTCATGGAGTTCATTGATTCATCGCTCGCGTCGCCCCCGTGACAGTCGGCGCAGCTCAGACCTGCCTGGATGTGAATGTCGGACTCGAACTTCTTCGTGGGTTCGCTCTGCTTGCCTTCCAATTCCGCATGGCAGGCGATGCATGAGTCTTTCGGAGGCGCAGCCGTGGCGCAGCCCGACGCCAACCACAGCATCATGAGAAACGCAACCGAGAATGTCACCAACCCTTTCATCCAGAGCACTCCGCGAATGCCCTAGCGCAAAGCCAGGGCGGACATCACCACGATGAATCCCAGGGCAAAGATTCCCAGGCCAGTGAAGAAACGCGTGACGCGGCCGAAGCCGGCGCGGTAATCCAGAAACGGCACCGCGACCCACACGGCTCCTGCCAAGCTGAAGCCCACTATCCCGGCAAGCTCACCCTCCAGGAACAGAATCCTTGCGGGCAGAAGCTTGAGCGTTTCAAACATGAAGAGGAAATACCATTCAGGCCGGATGCCCGCAGGCGCGGAAGCGAAGGGATCAGCCTTGGTGCCAAGCTCCCAAGGGAAGATTGCTGCCAGCGCGCCAAGCACTCCCAGCGCCGCGTACCATCCGATGATGTCGCGCAGCAGGAAATTGGGGAAGAACGGCATTACCGGCGCCGGTTTTCCCTCTGCCGCAGCCCGCTCAACCGATGGTGGAACGCTCATTCCTAGGTGCTGGACGAGGAGCAGATGCATGGCGAGGAGCACGGTCGTGAGTCCCGGCAGAACCGCTACGTGAAATCCGAAGAAGCGGGTCAGCGTGGCTCCCGTGACTTCCTCGCCGCCCCGCAGGAAGGTTAGCATCCACTTGCCAACGAAAGGAACGGCGCCGGCCATTTCCGTTCCCACCTTGGTGGCAAAAAACGCCAGCGTGTTCCACGGCAACAGGTAACCGCTGAAGCCGAAGCCCATCACGATAAAGAGTAGAATCATTCCCGTAATCCACGTCAGCTCGCGCGGCTTGCGATAGGCCTTCAAGAAATAGACGCTGAACATATGGATGAAAGCCGTCAAGACCATCAGGTTGGCTGACCAACTGTGCACGGAGTGGATCAGCCAGCCGAATCGCACCTGGGTCACGATGTGTTGCACGCTTTCGTATGCGTCCTCAGGTGTGGGCCGGTAGTAGAGGAGAAGAAGAATTCCGGTCAGGACCTGCACGACGAAGAGGAACAACGTCATGCCGCCGAAGTAGTACCAGACGGTGTGGCGGTGAATCGGCACGGTCTTGTGGCGAAGGAACTCCTCCACGCTGCCGGCGCCGAAGCGCTCATCGAGCCAGTTCAGGATGGGTCGAATCAGGGCTTTCATCTTCAGGCGCCGCGGGTGACCACCACGTCCTCACCCTGGACGTGAACCTCGAAGTTTTCCAGCGGGCGGGGCGGCGGCCCGCTCACGGTACGCCCCTCGAGATCGTAGAAGCCGTTGTGGCATGCACACCAAATCTGGTGGAGATCTTCGCGATACTGCACCGTGCAGTTGAGGTGCGTGCAGACGGCGGAGTAGGCTTTGAACTCGCCTGCCGTCGTGCGCACCAGCAGCGCGGGCTTGGAGCCGAACTTGAAAATCTTCCCGGTGTTGTTTTTCAGGTCGTTGATCTTCGCCGCCACGACCGACCGGCCGGTGGACTCGCCAACCGCCGGCGGGATAATGTAACGGATCGCGGGATAAACGAAGGTGGCGATGGATGCCAGCACGCCGCTGCCCAAGAGGAGGTTCACCCAACGGCGTCCAGTTTGCATACTTTCAGGCTGCGGACGGTCGGTATCTTCCATAGTCCCTCCCAATAGAAGTGGTGCACTGCCTCATGGCTCAATTACACCGCGGCCGCATTTGGCGTAGCCGCGACGGAGTCCATCCGACGCTCCCTGCCGGGTTTGTTCAGCCCGTGCGGCCGAATTATTTCTTCTCGGGAGCCATGTAGCCTTCCAGCGAGTGGTTGTGCTCCTTGTAGTACTTTCCGGCGTCGTTCAGTTCTTTGGAGCCCATCTTGACGTGGCAGAAGGCGCAGTTCTTTCCCTCTTTTTTGGAGTACTCGGGTTTGGCCGTGGCCAGGGTAAGCAGGGTTCCGCCCATGACTGCCGTCGCGAGAAGTATCTTCAGTAATCTCATGCTCTATCCTCCGGGAGATTCTACCTTCAATGTCAAGTTCAGCGTTGAGCTGATTTCCGTTGGAACAGTCTTGCCCGCAGCCGGTCACCAGACCTATCGGGATCAGCTCCCGCCCGAGAGGTCGCGAAGAATCTTGGGGTCAGGTTCCTCCATGGCCAGGAGATTATGACAGGCGTTGCAGTCCTGCGTGATCACCCGGCCGTCCTTGGACTTGTGATTGCCGTCGTGACAGCGGAAGCAGCCGGGAAAATCCGCGTGGCCCAGGTTGCTCGGGTACGTGCCCCAGGTTACGTTCATTTCCGGGAAAATGTTTCCGCTGTGGATCTCCAGCAGCGCTTCGGCGGCCCGCTCGATCTGCGCGCGCTGGCTATTGAAGACTGCGAAGTGGTTTTTCCGATAGTATTCCCGCAACGCTTCCGGGAGTTGGGTATCTGCCGCCAGCCGGCTGGGATAACTGGCCTTGAGCAATTCGACCGACACCTTGTGAGCAAACGGCAGCGACGGGCTGATGCGGTCGGCGGACATGGCGCGGTTGACCGCGTCTTCGGGGAGGTCATAAGCGTGGGTCGGCCGATTGTGGCAGTCCATGCAGTCCATCACGCGCCGTTCGCCCTTGGCAAGAGTCTCGGCCGAAGGGGGATTTTCGGTGGTGAGGAATTCCGTCACTTTTCCGTTGGCATCCCGATAATCCACCCACGGGATGACCTGGCGCTTGTCGTCGGTGGCCACGTAGGTGGAGACGCCGAGATGCCGGCCGGAGTCGCCGATATGCCGGCCGTGGATGCCGACGTAGGAATTCCCCGCGCTCTTGCCCCCGATGTGCAGCAGAAGAACTGTCTTAACCGGCGAGTTATTCTCATCGTCGCCATACTTGGTTTTCACAACAAACTTGTCACCGGAGAATTTCGCCGGCCAGTGGCATTGCTCGCAGGTTTCACGCGCCGGGCGGAGGTTGTGTACGGGTGTTGGAATGGGCCGGGGATAAAGATTGAAGGTCACCGCCAATAGCTGGTAGCTGCCGGAGAGCTTCGACTTCACGAACCACGAGGCGCCCGGGCCAATGTGACAGCTCACGCAATCCACGCGCGCGTGCGGAGAGCGCTGGTACGCCGTGTATTCGGGCTCCATCACCTGATGGCAAGTCGTGCCGCAAAACTCCACTGATTCCATGTACACGGTCCCGCGGTAGCTGGCGATGGCAAAGATAGGAACATTGACCGCGGTCATCACCGCCACAAACAACGCCGTCCGACGCAGCTCGCGCTGGGAAAAATCAATCTTGGGGTAGATCGCCGGAAGAAGTCCCAGCCGCCGCTCCTTCCGGTACTCTAGAAGAACGCCAACTGGAATGAGGAAGAGACCGAATGCAAACACTCCCGGCAGCACGAGATAAACCAGGATACCGAGGTAGGGATTGGCGGCGGAACCGAAGGCAAAGGTGACGAGCAACGTGATCGCCGCGGTGGTCGTCACTACGACGCCCGTACGGCTGATCAAGTTGCGGCTGAGATAAAACAGCGGCCGGAGATAATGGGAGACGAGCGGCCCTCTCAACTTGAATAGCAAGCGTGGCGGACCGCCGCCGTTCTGTGTTTCGCCCTCTGCCGGCCCGTTGGCCATTTCCTTCCTTTCGCTCCGGACGCCCGGATACTTCACTCTGCGGCTAACAGAATCGTTAGTCTAATGACAACTTGCGTCCTCTTTCAACCGCGATTCTAAAATGCCCTGCTATGCCGGAAGAATCGAACCGCGGGCGGATCATGGAACCGGGCATCCGTCCGCCTGCCCCGGCTCTCACTTGGTCCCTTCGCCAGCTTTGTAGCCTTCCAGCGAGTTATTGTGCTCCCTGTAATACTTGCTCGCCTCCGTCAGCACCTTGAACTTCCCCGCCGGATGACAAAAAGTACAGGTCTTGCCTTCTTTCTTGGCGTACTCCTGCTTGGTCATCCCGAAGGATACAAGTACAAATACGGCAAGCATGCTCAGGAAGAACGCCCGTAAGACCTTCATTCGAATTAGCCTCCATCTGCAATGAGATCCCTGCGATTCCAACAAATTGTCCGCGTCGAGACCTCGCTTGTTAGGTTGGAGCATTCGACATACCAGCCCACGCTTAGTGCTTAGCATTCCTACTGCATAGTTGTGGCAGAACTTAGCAAACCAAGGGAGGCGCTACATGATTGTAATCAAACCATTTGCGCGAAATGGCGGACACTTTTGCGGGAAATAACTCAACAAAGCTTGAATTTCTCAGCGCATGGACTTTGTGTCAGGAAAAGCGCGACCGGCGTATCCCCTTGTGCCCAAAGGTCGCATGCCCTATTGCCTGACTTGCATGTTGGATTAAAATGAAGGATTCGCCATGATTCCTGACTTCTCATTCGCGACGCTGGGAAAGACTGAAAGAATCGTTCACCGCCTCGGGCTCTCGGCCACTTATCGGCCAGGCAAGCGGGCGATCTACAAGGCCTTGGACGAAGGCGTGAACGTTTTCTTTTTTTTCGGCTTTGACACGCAGATGACCAGTGTCCTGCGTGATGTGTTGAAGAGCCGTCGCGAAAAATACTTCGTCGTCACGGGCGCCTACAATTACATCTGGTGGCACCAGAATCTGCGTCGCGCCCTGGAGAAGCGGCTCCGCCAACTGCAGACCGACTACATCGATGCCTTCCTATTCCTTGGAGTCATGCGGAAGAAAGAATTCACCGCGCCAGTGAAGGATGAACTGGCACGGTTGCGCGAGGAAGGCCGCGTGCGCGCGATTGGGATCTCGACGCACGACCGCAAGTTCGCGGGCGAACTGGCGGCCGAGGGCGCGCTGGACCTCTTGATGATTCGCTACAACGTCGCGCACCGGGGCGCCGAGCAGGACATATTTCCGCACCTCGCTCCGTTCAATCCCGGCGTGGTCAGTTACACCGCCACGCGCTGGAGCTACCTTTTGCGCCGCCCGCGCAGCTGGCCGCGGGAGGAACGAATTCCGGACGCCGCGATGTGCTACCGGTTCGTGCTCTCCAACCCGCACATGGATGTTTGTCTTACGGCGCCCCGCAACGAGAAGGAGCTTCTGGAAAATCTCGCC
>CAZTHM010000037.1:0-2323 GCA_964613505.1 uncultured Acidobacteriota bacterium
ATGACCGCCGTCCTGATCCGGCGCTCGTAGAGCGCCGCTACAGTCCCCATTCTCCCGCGGTCGCCGCTACAGCGCCCGGCGCTACCATCGCCGTTTTTTCCGCCATCCAGGATTTTGCGCCGCCGCCCGCGCGGCGGCGTTTTTTCCCCGCGCTCTGCGCGGCGGCGAACGAAATCTGGCGATTCAGCCTGGACGCTGAAAACCGGCTGCGACTGACATGCACGCAGCAAGCGTTGAAGAAACAATTGAATCATTGATTCATTGAGCCATTGAACCATTGGACCGGCTACGGCCAGCCTCTTCTCAATGAACCAATGGCGCAATGATTCAATGACTCAATGGAGCAATTCCTATGGGCCGAACCGTTTCCACATTCCGCGACTTGATCGAACAAGAGCTTCAGAACTGGGAGCGGGTTTTTGGCCGCGCCCTGCGCCGCGAGGAGCGCGCCCACTTCGAGCTGATGTTCAACCGCGTGCGGCTTTACATCCAGGCGTGCACGTACGAATTTCCCGTGCACGCCATGGACGCCATCAACGTCGCCGTCGGGCTCGACCACGAGATCCGGCTGCGCCGCATCGAAGCGCTTTTGGGGATCAACCTTGAGACTCAGTGGATGGATTCTCGACCTCTACCCTTGCCCGGAGGGAATGACGCTGTGGCTGATTCCGGCGAGCGGGAGCGGGAAACGTCTGAGACTGATTGACCGCTCATTCCGGCCCGCGTTCTACGTGCACGGGCCGGAGCCGCAGCTGCGGCATCTCGCTCGGACGCTCGCCGCGCGCGCCCACGCCACCTGCACGCTCACGCGCCGCACGGACATCTGGGAAGCGCGCGAGCTCGTCGTGCTCGAAATCACCGCGCATCACCCCACGCAGTTCGCGGCGCTCGCCCGCTTCGTATCGCGCTTCGATCCCGGTCTGCGGCTCTACAACTCCGACCTGATGCTCGCGCCGCTGTATTGCTGGGAGAAAAATGTTTTTCCGCTGGCGAAGGTGGAAGTAGAAGCAGGTGCTGGGTGCTGGGTGCTAGGTGCTGGGGTAGGAAAGAACCCAGTACCCAGAACCCAGTACCCAGAACCCAGCACGGCCCCTGCGTCGCGGGAAGTCCCGTCACAAGAGATTCTTGCCATTGAATCGAAAGACGACGAATGGGCGATTGATTTCGAACTGCCACCGCTCCAGATCATGCGGGCGCGCATCGAAGGCCTGGGGAAAATCGATCCCAAGCACGGCCGCCGCGGCGCGATCGAGATCGAAGTCGACGGCGAGTGGCGCACGCTGGAAGATGCCGACGAGCCCGTCACCCTCGGCTTCGAGCGCATGCTGCGCGCGCACGATCCCGACCTCATCGTCACCGAGTGGGGCGACTCGACGCTCTTTCCCGGACTATTGCAGCAGGCGCGGCGCGAGCGCATCGCTCTCTCGCTCAACCGCGATCCCGCCCATGGCGCCGTCCAACGCAGCCGCGCGCGCAGCTACACCAGCTACGGGCGCATCCTCTTCAAGGCCAGCGCGACGACGCTCTTCGGACGCCTGCACGTTGATACGCAGAATTCCTTCATCGCCGACCAGTGCGACCTGGACGGCCTGTGGGAACTGGTGCGTGTTACCAAGCTCCCCGTGCAATATTGCGCGCGCACCACCACCGGCACGGGCATCTCCTACATGCAGATGGAACTCGCCTGGCGCGACGGCGTGCTCATCCCCGAGCAGAAAGCCGAGCCAGAGAGCCCCAAGCATCCCGACGAACTGCTCACGGCCGACCGCGGTGGGCTGGTGTTTCCGCCACGCCTGGGTTTTTTTGAGAACGTGGGTGAGCTCGATTTCATCAGCGAATTTCCCAGCATCATGGCGCGGTTCAACGTTTCGCCCGAAACGGTGAATTGCCGCTGCTGCCCCGATGCGCCACGCGTGCCGGAACTCGGCTACCGCGTCTGCCAGCGGCGCCGCGGCATCACCAGCCGCGTCGTCGAGCGGCTGATCGCCAAGCGCGAGGAATATAAACGGCGGATTTCGGGACTCGGGATTCGGGATCCGGGATTCGGGGTTAGGGATAAGGGGGCTGGGTACAGGGTACTGGGTACTGGGTTCTTTCCTGCCCCAGCACCTAGCACCCAGCACCCAGCACCCGTCTCTACCTCTACCTTTGCCAGCTACAAGCAACGCCGGTCGTCGCTCAAGTGGCTGCTGGTCTGCTGTTTCGGCTACACCGGCTACAAGAACGCGCGCTTCGGCAAGATCGAGGCGCACGAGGCGATCAACGCCCTCGCGCGCGAGAAGCTTCTGGTGGCCAAGGAAACCGCCGAGCGCGCCGGCTTTCG
>CAZTHM010000037.1:2333-15425 GCA_964613505.1 uncultured Acidobacteriota bacterium
AGCGCGAAGGCGCCACCCGCGAAGACTACGCCCGTATGGCGCAGGAAATCGAGCAGCGCACCGGCCTGCCCATGGCGCTCGAAGCGGTGTATCGCTACGTCGTCTTCCTGCCTTCGAAACAACACGCCGAGGTTCCCGTACCCAACCGCTTCTTCTGCGTGCCGGAAGATGGGAGCGAAATCAAAATCCGCGGGCTCGAATGCCGCCGCCACGATACGGCGCCCATCGTCGCGCGCATGCAGCGCGAGGCGCTCGCCATCGTCGCCGAAGCGCACGATTATGAAAGTTATTGCCGGAAGCTGGAAGAGGCGCGTGAAGTGCTCAACCGTTATCTCGAGCGAGTGGAGAACGGCAGCGCGCCGATCGAGGAACTGATCATCAGCCGGCGCATGACACGCCTGCCCGCCGCTTACAAGCAATCGAGCGCCACGGCCATCGCCGCGCGGCAACTCGACCGCTCGGGGGTCGAGCTGCGCCCGGGCGAGATGATCGAATACATCATCACCGACGCCGATTCGAATTACTCCGACGACCGCTACCGTGCCTTCACCATGTGGGAAGGCTGGCGCGGCTACGATGTGAAGGAGTACCAGCGCGCCCTGCGCGAAGCCTTCAAACCGCTGGAGTGCTTTGTCCCCGACGATGCCAGAACAAAGAACCATCCCACCCGCGCCCCGCAGTCCACATTCGCCAAAATCTAGGAGCCTACCTGACCTGCTGAAACGTGAGGGCGAGACCGTCCTGGTTGCCAACGACGTTGATTTCAAACTTCGAACCTCTCCACTGTGTCGTCGTCTGCTCGCCTTCTTCCGCCGATTCCGAGTATTTGCAATCCCTGGGGGTGGCCGAAATGTTGTCGGATTGGCGTGTCCGGACCGCAGAATTAGCAGCGCAAACGCCCTGGATTTAATGGGTTACATGCAAGTGCGGTTCCAGATATGCGCATCACCGAGGGGCAATCTTTCCGGGCCTGTCTCGGTGCCTTTCTGCCCTCCTCCCACCAAGGGGCTTGGTCGCCAGTGGTAGAGACTTTCCTCACGCTTGACTTTCGCCACTCTTTTGTTACACTTGGCCGGTAGAGGGGTGCTGTCCGCGAATCCTATAGATAGGATCACCGCACCCGCGCCAGTCCTGGATAAAGACGGGAGGAAACCTGTGTACCGAAAACAAATCAGCCTGGCTGGAGTGTTTATTCTTCTTGCCGTGACCTTGGGTCTTGCTCAAGAAGCCATCACTGAACCTGCTGCGGCCATCCCTGCCGCGACCGAGACGGAAATAAACTGCTCGGGCTTTATTTCTGGCACTCAGTTGTCCAACGACCGTTTCGTTTTTGACGGCGCGGACAACGACTTCCGCGCATCGCTGCGTCAGTTTCAGGCGGGAGACTCTGTGTACCTGCGCAGCCGCACGGGCGAGAATTTCGCGGTCGGAGCCGAGTTCGCAATGGTCCGCTCCGCAAAGGAGCTGATGCGAGTCAAGTGGTACGATGGGCAAGGCGGCTCGATTCGGTCTCTCGGTTTCCCTTACGAGGACGTAGGACGGATCAAGATCGCGCGCGTTACCCCGCACGGGGCGATCGCAGAAGTCACTTTTGCGTGCAGCCCGGTTCGTCCCGGCGACTTTGCCGTGCCCTACCAGCCCCGAACGATTCCCCAATACACACCTTCCGGGAATCCCGATCCCTTCTCCCTCCCCAATGGCAAGCTGGCGGGCACCATTACGGCGGGAGTGGACAATGCGGCATATTTCGGCCTAGGAAGCCGGGCGTACATCAACTTGGGCCAATCGGATGGAGTTTCGCCGGGGCAGCGCTTCCGAATCTTTCACATCATCCGCGAAGGCACGAGCGCGGGTTTCAGGACCATGCCTGAGCCGCCCCGGGAGACGACCGGCGAGTTGGTGGTTCTTTCCACGCAGGAGAAATCATCGGTGGTTATGGTGGTCAACAGCTCGCGCGAAATCGCTTTGGGCGACGGCATCGAACTGGAGTAGGGAAAGCAACTCCTGCCATCGAGGGGCGGGAAGGCCTTCCCACCCCTCTTTCTTCTAGTTTGAAACGCGGGTCTCAAGCGGCGTGAGGGGATGACCGCGCCGCTCGCTCTGTTTCACCAAATACCTGTGCCGTGAAAGCTTGGACTCCGGCTCCGTGACACCAGGCGTCGGAAGGAAGGCCGGCCTTCGTGCAGGTTTCTTCCAGGAACTTCCGGGCGTCCCACTTCCACTCAACCGCCACCTGAGGCAGCAGCAGACCCCGCTGGAAACCCCGCGAAACCAGCAGCCCGTGACGTCCCACTTCAATCTGCTCCGGGGGGATATCCTCGAGCAAAGAGAGAACCGAAATCTCGAGTTTGATGGAGGAAAGCTCGCTCGGGCTGACGGGATCAAAACGCGGGTCGTGGAGCGCGGCCGCCCGCGCACACTCACAGACCGTCCGGTAGAGGGGCTTCTGCGGTTCGATGTACCCGATGCACCCTCGCAACCGCCCCCCCTTGAACAAAGTGACAAATGCCCCCCGGTTTTCGCAAAGCGCGCCAGGAGGAGGGTCAATCTCAGGAAGCGATGCGTCACGGACCCCTTCCTCCAGAGCCCGGCGGGCCAGGAGGAGGAGGGCCGATTGCTCACCTTCACTGAGTGGCAACATCCTTTTCCTCTCCCTGTTTCTCGTCTACGCGCAGGATCACGATCGGTCGTGCCAGCGGCCGCTTGACGCGCGAGTCCAGATGCTTCCAAAAGCTCAGGAAATACTGCACAGCCGAAACCAGTGCGAATGCGACCACGACCCAGAGCAGGACCTCACCCAGAGGATTCAGGGCCGGATAACGCCGCTCGAGCACAATGACCGTGATGGCAACGACCTGAAAGACCATCTTGGTTTTGCCGAGCTCCGAGGCTTGCAACGCAAAACCTTCGGCGTAGGCAATGGCGCGAAGGCCGGAGACGGCAAGCTCTCTTCCCACGATGATCACCACCATCCAGGCGGGAATCAGGTTGAGCTCGACCAGAGAAATGAGCGCTGCGGAAATAAGGAGCTTGTCGGCAATCGGATCCAGTAGAATGCCGAGCGTGGTGATCTCGGCTCGCTTGCGCGCCAGATACCCATCCAGAAGGTCCGTCACCGCCGCGGCCAGGAAGACTCCCACCGCCCACAGGTCCATGTTCTGTCCCTTGGTGAGCAGAAGAGCGACCACCAGGGGCACAAAAAAAATTCGCAGTAAGGTTAGCGAAATGGGAAGATTCATGCGCCTTCGACTTGGCCCCTTCGCGGGAAGTGAGCGGAAGGATCCGGCAACCGTGAACAACGACCAGCCGCGCGAGGAATTATACCGGCGCCCCTCGGTCACTATAACGAACGCCCTTTCCCCTGTCAACGCGTTCGAACCAGCCACGGGAACAAGGCTCTTTTCCTCTCGCGCGGGGACTCTTGCGGGGAGGATAAACCCATCGCCCCGTCCCTCGGAAGTCTTGGTTGGGAGCGCGCGAGTGGTTTCGGCAAGCAGTTCGATGGACAAGTCAGCGTCCGACCGGCAAGCCAATGTCACGATTCGTTCGACGTGGAGTTTCCAGCGCCCGACCTTCAGTTCCCTGTCGCCCGGCGATTTCTTGCGCAAGGGGTGCAATCCCCACTCTCCTGCTATGGCTATGTTAAGAGCCTATATCATAATCCGCTTGATTTAATGCGGCGAAGCGGACCCCGGCGGGCTACGCTCTGAGATGGGAGAAGTGCCTCAATATTGTGCAAAACTTCTGCTCCCCCAAATCCCCGATATTCCGTGGGGCGAAGAGTTGACAAAGGTAATCTGCCGCTAAAACTCCTTTTATAAGAGGCTTATTTTCAATGAGTTATACATAACACCCACGTTTCGGCCTTTGTTTAAGCGGGTTTCGGAGGTTCCACGCTTGCGGCTCACGCTGCGGGGATTTCCACAGCGTTTTCCACACCATTCGGAGCCGCGAAAAGGCTGGGTTTTAGCCGCAACCGGGGGAACTCTCGCGCATCGCCAAAGGGGCCAGAAGGCGGTCTCGCACGGAGGAGGCGAGGCGGGCGCGCACCTGCACCCGGTCGTCCCGATAGACCACAGACAGGACTGCCCCAAGCCTGTGAAGCAGAGCCAGGCGTTCGCTGTCGGAGGCGGAGAGTTCGAACTCCGCCTCGACGACCGGATCGTCCGCGAGCATTTCGTCGATCGTGTGGGCCAGGGTCTCCAGTCCCTCTCCGCTTACCGCTGAGGCCCAGACTCCACGCGCGTGGATTGGAGTGGAACTTTTCGTGTCCTCGGTCGCGGAGTGAATGCGGCTGCGAGCCGCCAACTCCCGCGGGTCGAGGAGATCGATCTTGTTCCACACGTGGAGGCGTGGAGTGGAGGCCAACTCTAATTCTTCCAGCAGAGTTTCGACGGCGGCGTCTTGCTGCTGATGCTGAGGATGTGCGGCATCCGTAACGTGCAAAAGCAAGCTGGCGCTTTCCAATTCTTCCAGCGTGGCGCGAAAGGAAGCGACGAGATGCGTGGGGAGCTTGCGGATGAATCCCACCGTATCGGAGAGGAGCACGGGACGGCGCGAGGGAAGCGGCAAAGCACGGACGGTGGGGTCGAGAGTGGCGAACAGGCGAGAAGATGTGGTGACACGTGAGCGCGTCAGCGCGTTGAAGAGCGCGGACTTTCCGGCATTCGTATAGCCCACCAGGGCGACCGTAAGAAACTGCCGGGCCTGGCGGTGGGCACGATGCAGCGCCCGTTGCGACCGCACGCGTTCGATGGCCTCGGTCAAGCGGCGAATGCGGGTGCGAATGCGCCTCCGGTCGGATTCGAGCTTCTGCTCACCGGGTCCACGTGTCCCGATCCCTCCTCCCAGCCTGGAGAGCATGGTCCCGCGTCCTGCCAGACGCGGAAGGAGGTAATTCAACTGCGCAAGCTCGACTTGAAGTTGGCCTTCTCGGGTGCGTGCGCGGCGCGCGAAAATATCCAGGATGAGTTGCGTGCGATCGATCACCTTGAGGTCGAGCGCTTGTTCGAGGTTTCGTAGTTGGGTGGGCGTCAGGTCGTGGTCGAAGATGATCAGGTTGGAATCTGCCGCCTTGGCGGTGGCTCGGATATCCTCCACCTTGCCACGGCCTACGAGAGTTGCGGGATGGGGCTCGGGTGAGCGCTGGAGCACCGACCCGACCACCTGAGCGCCGGCACTGGTCGAGAGCTCGCGCAGTTCATCCAAGGTTTCTTCCGCGTCGGGCAATCCTAGCACTTGGGCGGAGCGGCGAGCCGGCGCCCACCCCACCAGAAAGGCCCTCTCCCGAGCTACAGAGCGGCGAATAGGGTTATCCCTCCGATGCCGCCGCAGGTGCAGGCGCGGCTGCGGACGCGGCGCCTGCACGCGGTAGCACAACGGTTGAAATCGCGTGTTTGAAGATCAATTGCTCCTGGTTGCTGCTTTCCAGAACGACGGAATACTTGTCGAAGCTGCGGATGCGGCCCGAGAGTTTGACGCCACTCGTGAGATAGACGGTCACGAGCGTCCGCTCTTTGCGCGCTGAGTTCAGAAAGCCGTCCTGAATATTCTGCGTCTGCTTCTCCATTTTTCCTCTTTCTCCAGTACCGGGAGTCATCATCTTTGTTCTCCGTCAGGAACTCAATGGGGAATTTCCCACGGCGCCTCGAGATGGGCTCGCCGCGGCAGCCAAGGCCATCCGCACCCAGGCGAGTACCCGGATGAAAATCTCCGGGTCATCGCCAAAACCCTCGAACCACTCGACGCCGGGTTCGCGTCGAAACCAGGTCATCTGCCGTTTGGCGTAACGCCGCGTGGCCGATTGTGCCTCGCGCACTGCTTCCTCGCGCCCAACCTCGCCCCGAAGGACCGCACAAGCCTGCCGATAGCCTAACGCTCCCAGCGATTTTATTCCAGCGGCATCCGGGCGTTCGAGCATGCCTCGCGCTTCGTCCAGCAGGCCTTCTCGAAACATCCGTTCCACGCGGGCGTTGATGCGCGGCGCGAGTTGCTGGCGCTCCGGCGAGAGCCCGGCTTTGAGAACTCGGAATCCGTGCAAACCGGTGCGGCCACGCTCGAGCATCTCCGACATGGGCTGCCGGGCGAGGAGGCGGACTTCCAGGGCTCGAATCACTTTGGGCGTGTCGCGGGGATGAATCCGCGCGACTGCTTTGCGGTCAAGACGGGCGAGGAGGCGATGCAGGAACTCCCGGCCCCGGCGCTCGGCCACGGCGCCGAATCGCGCCCGCAGGGCCTCAGAACGTTTCGGCCCCTCAAACAAACCCAACAGGAGCGCCCGCAGATAGAGCCCTGTTCCTCCGACAACAATGGGCAGCTTTCCCCGTTCTCGGATCTCCGACAACGCCTCGAGCGCCCGGGCGCGGAAGTCTCCCGCCGTAAAGACCTCGCCAGGTTCTGCCACGTCGAGCAGATGATGGGGAATGCCCCGGCGCTCCGAAAGCGGGATCTTTCCCGTCCCAATGTCGAAACCGCGGTAAACCTGGACGGAGTCGCAATTCACAACCTCGCCGTCCAGGTGTTCCGCCAACTTGAGCGCTAATTCGGATTTTCCCGCCGCCGTGGGCCCGACAATCGCCACGAGCGGGTATTCCTCGCTCAGCGTGCCCACCAGAGCACTCGCAGGTAGCGAATCACCAGCACGCACAGAATCCCCGCCAGCAGGAGAAAGCAGCCGAGAAGCTGGCTTCTTGAAGGACGCAGCATGGAGCAGTTTCAAGCTCGGGGAAGTCGATCCGGAGTGGCCGAAGAAGGAATCGATGCACCTGCCCTCATCATTCACTTCCCACGCGATTTCACTTCCCACTCCAGAATTCTAGCCGAGGGCCCAGGACGCTTCAAGGGCCATATCCAATGTTATACAGGAAGATAAACTGGAGAACGAGGTGCTCGCCGGTGAATTCCTCCGGCAATGGGGGAAATGGGTTGGAGGCCTGGATCGCTCCCGCCGCGGCGCGATCCAGGGGATCGGAACCGGAAGAGCCCACCAGTCGAAGTTCGGGCACCGCCCCGTCTTTCAGGATCTCAAAGACGATCACCACCCGCCCCTTCTGTCCCAGCCGTGCCGACACCGGAATCATCGAGTACCAGTTGCGACGAACGTTGAAAACCACCCGAGCCAGATAAGGGCCAAAATCCACGCCGCGCGTGTCGGAGAGAATCGTGGGAGCTTCGGTGGAAAAATTGGGGTCGAGATTGCGAAACTGGGCCATCGAGTCGCCCGGGCCTTCCATCGTGCCACGGGCACGCCCGCGCGCGGCCGCCTCGACTGACTGGCGAATGGCCTCGCCCGGCGAAGAGAGCGGCAGGCGAAGCTGTGGGTTCGCGTCGTTTCCTGGGGGGGGTACGTCCATCAATCGCAGGCGACTCTCCTCTTTGTTCTCCGCCGGCGGAGGGGGAGGAGCGGGGGAGCCACCCGACGCTTGCGGAGGCGGAGCCGTGGGAGGCGGAAGTTGTGGTGGCGCGCCGCCCGGGACTTCCGGGAGCGGCGTGTTGCCCTGCGAATAGGGCATGTGCTTCCCAAACGGATTGATCAGGGGTGAACGGCCCTGGGCTCGCCGGTCCTTGTCCGAAAGATTGTTGGTGTCGGGCGGCGGTTCACGCAGGCGCTTGAGCAAGTCTGGGGGCAGCCATAAGAAGGTCGATTCGCGTTTGGGCTGAGGATCGAGCCGTATCCCCATCATGGCCGCGCCGCGCCGGAAAAGATTGGGCGAGAACAGTAGGAGGAGGATCATCACACCGTGCAGGACCACGGAAAGCAGAAACATCGTCCGCCGGCGCCAGCACGCAGCTTCAGCTTCCAACTCGAGGATCAGATGTAGTTCAGGCTCGGCAGACATTGGGAAACTCGAAATGCGAAACTAGAAAATCGAAACTGGAAACTCGAAATCCGCAACACGAAGCGAGTTTCCAAAATCGAAAATCTAAAATCCAAAATTCCTCAGAGCTCTCCGCTCTGGCCGATGGCGCGGCCCAAGGGGACGTTAACCTGGGCCGCATGTTCTTCGATGCAAATCATCACCCGCTCGGCCAAGGCCAGCGCCTCGCGGCCTTCTTTGCCGCCCACCAGAGGCGGGCGGCGCGTGCGGACGGATTCGACGAACGCTTCGAGTTCGGCGCGCAGCGGTTCTTGTGCCGGCGTTTCCAGCTTCCGGAAGCCGATGCGAGGCGATGCCCCTTCGCGGTCCACATTCATCACCAGGACGTCCCGCCGCGTGAAGTCAATCGAAACGTACTCGCTGGGCTGAAAGTAGCGAAATTTCCTCACCCGCTCCGTGCTGACGCGGCTGGCCGTCAGATTCGCCACAGTCCCATTGTCGAACTCCACGCGGGCGTTCGCAATGTCCACCTTATCGGAGAGCACCGGCAACCCCACGGCGCGGACGTCCCGCACCGGAGCGTCCACCATCCAGAGGATCAGGTCGAGGTCATGGATCATCAGGTCGAAGACCACGTCCACGTCTAAGCTGCGGGGGCTGAAGACGCCCAGGCGGTGGATTTCAAAGAACAACGGCGCACGAGTAACGGCTTTGGCCGCGACCACGCCGGGATTGAAGCGCTCGAGGTGGCCGACCTGAAGGATGCGCCCGCCGGCGGCGGCGCGGGCGATGAGGTCATCGGCTTCCTCGACGGTGCGGGTGATCGGCTTTTCGAGCAATACGTCCACGCCGCGGTCAAACGCCTGGCGCGCCACAGCCGCGTGCTCGGTGGTCGGGATGACAACGCTGACGGCCGCCGCCGAGCCGAGAGTTTCCTCGAGGGTCTCAAAAGCCCGCACGCCCAATTCTGCGGCCACTGTCCGCGTCCGCTCGGGGCGCAGGTCAAACACGCCCACCAGCTGGGCGCCCTCCACCCCCAGGAATTGCTGCGCGTGTTTTCGACCGTGTTCTCCGACGCCGATCAACGCCACGGGAATCTTTTCGCTCAACGCATCCTCGGGGGGAGCGGGACACGGCGCGCCGTGCCCAAAGCCTCAGTCTTTGACGCCGACGATGGCAATCCCGGCTTCGTCGGCTTCGGCGATCAACCGCGGGCGCTCGAACAGCAGCGTCTTGCCCGCGTCCACAGCCAGCACGCTGGCGTTCGAGCTCCTCATCACCTGAATCGTTTTCGGTCCCACCACCGGGACATCAAAGCGCATGTCCTGGCGGGGCTTGCTTACTTTGACGACAATCAGCCGCCTTCCGTTGCTTAGGGTTGCGGCACGTTCGATGGTGGCGTCGGTGCCTTCCATGGCTTCGACGGCCACGCAAGCCCGGTCCGCCACCACGATGGCCTGGCCGATGTCCAAACCTGCGATTTTCTTGGCGATTTCACGGCCGAAGTGGATGTCCGAGTTTTCGCTCTCGTCGGGAGCGCGGCGCGTCATTGTCCCCACGTCCGCTAGGAGCGGCTTGAGGAAGAGGGTTGAATCCACGACTTTGATGCCTCGTCTTTCCAGCATGCGGACGAAGGCGCCGATCAAGGCATCCGTATTTCGCCGGGTGAGCCCCGAAAGCGCACGCCGCAGGAGTCCGTCGGCTTTGATGGAACGGCTGAACAGTTGCCCGTGCTTCACTTGTCCGGCGAGCATCACTTTATCGATGCGCTCGGCGGAAAGCAGTGCGAGAAGCTTCTGGATTTCGCCCAGGCTCAGCCAATGAATTCCTTGGGCCTTGGCGTCGAGTTCCGGCGAGGCTTCCTCTTTGATGGCGACGACGAGCGGCTCGATGCCCTGGTCGCGCGCCGCTTGCAGCACCAGAAACGGGAAACTGCCGTTGCCGGCAATGATCGCGTAACGAGGAGCCGCGTTGGTGGGCTGGTTCATGGGAGCCGGAAATTCGAGACTAGAAACTCGAAACTGGAAAATAGAAACTGGAACAGAGCGGCCTTCTAATTTCGATTTTCCAGTTTCCAGATTCCATTACTTCGCCACCCCGCGCTGCGAGGTCTTGATGAACTCCACCAGCGCGCTGACGTGCTGGGACTTGAAGGCGCGGGCTTCGATGGCTTCGAGCGCCTGCGTGGTATTGAGCTTGGAGCGGCTCAGAAGGCGGAAGGCGGCCTGGAGTTCGGCGATGTCGTCGGCAGAAAGCCCGCGGCGGTCGAGCCCGAGCTGGTTCGCGCCGTAGACACCCAGCGGACGCTCGGCGCTGGTTTTGGAATAGGGGAGGATGTCCTTGTTCACCACGCTGTAGCTGCCCAGGAAGCTGTAGGCGCCGATCCGGCAGAACTGGTGGATACCGCAGAACGCCCCCAGAATCGCGTGGTCGCCGATCTCCACGTGACCCGCCAGGGAGGCGCCGTTAGCCATGATGATGTGGTCGCCCAGATGGCAATCATGCGCGATGTGGACGTAGCCCATCAGAAAATTGTGATTTCCGATTCGCGTCACGCCTCCGCCCTCGACCGTCCCGCGATGCAGGGTCACATACTCACGGATGATGTTGTCGTCGCCTATTTCCAGGCGCGTGGGCTCGCCTTTGTATTTCAAGTCTTGGCAGGGAAATCCCACCGCGGCGAAATGAAAGATGCGGTTCCGCTTGCCGATGCGCGTCGGGCCTTCGAGGACGACGTGCGACATCACTTCGGAGTCGTCGCCGATTTCCACGCCCTCGCCGATGATGGAGTACGGCCCCACCGTCACGCTGCAGGCGATCTGAGCTTGGGGATGAATAATCGCTGTGGGATGGGCTTTCATGAACCTGAATAACCCGGATGGTCAGCGATGGCAAACAGCACGACGGCTTCGGCCACGAGTTTTCCTTCCACGGTGGCGCGGCCCTGCATTTTGCCGAAATTGCTGCGGCGGTTCAGCAGTTCCATCTCGATGCGCAGTTGGTCGCCGGGAAGGACGGGGCGGCGGAACTTGGCGCTTTCGATTCCGGTAAAGTAGATGAGCTTCTTTTCCTTGTCGGGGAGGTCGCGGTAAATCATCACTCCCGCCACCTGCGCCATCGACTCAATAATCAGGACGCCGGGCATCACGGGCGCACCGGGGAAGTGCCCCTGGAAAAACTGCTCGTTGATCGTGACGTTCTTCAGGCCCACGATGCGCTTGTCGGGCTCCAGTTCCACAATCCGGTCCACCAGCAGGAACGGATACCGGTGCGGCAGGAACCGCATGATATCGTGGATGCCGTACACCACGCGCTTTTCCGTCTCAGGTGTTGCCACAGGTTCAGCCACGGTATACCCTCCGCACAATCCAAGCTTTCGAATAGCAGGGATGCCTTGCGCCGCAAGCGGACAGACGACCAAAATCCCGACCGGCCGTTTAGTGATTATAATCGAAACGGCGCTGCCTTCCAAATGAGGGCGGGCGCGTTTCTTCCCTGGTCGGAGCAAGGCTCGGTCCCGCACGCGAACTCCTCGGCCGAAACAATGCAGCACTCCCTATACCGGACAGTGTGTCCCCTCTTTTGCTTCGAAACGTTTTGCGTCTCCGGCGGGTGTGCTAAACTCGCTGCGCTTAATCCATCCTAAGGAGACCGTTCGTGAGCGCACGCATTCTTGATGGCAACAAAATCCGTGACGAAATCCTGAGTGACCTGAAGAAAGAAATTGAGGAATTGAAGCAGGCGGGAATTGTGCCGGGGTTGGCGGCGGTGCTGGTGGGCGACAATCCCGCTTCGCAAATTTACGTCCGCAGCAAGGTGAAGACCTGCGAGTCGCTGGGTTTGTTCAGCGAGAGGATTGAGCCTCCGGCGACGAGTACGACCGAGGAGTTACTGGCGCTGGTGGACCGCTTGAACCGGCGGGATGATATCGACGGCATTTTGATTCAGCTTCCGCTACCGGCACAGGTTGACTCGAAGAAAGTCCTGGAGGCCGTTGATCCCGCCAAAGACGTCGACGGTTTCCATCCCATGAACATCGGCTACCTGGTAAGCGGGCGGCCGGGACTGGTGCCCTGCACGCCGGCGGGCGTCATCGAAATCATCAAGCGCAGTGGCGTCGAGATGAAAGGCGCGCGCGCCGTGGTGGTGGGCCGCAGCGACATCGTCGGCAAGCCCGCGGCCATGCTGCTGATGCACCACCACGCCACCATCACCATCTGCCACTCGCGCACGCGCGACCTGCCCGCGGTGGCGCGCGAGGGAGACATCCTGGTCGCGGCGATGGGCCGGGCCGCTTATGTGACGGGAGACTTCATCAAGCCCGGCGCGGTGGTGATTGACGTCGGCCAGAACGTGCTCAAGACGGAAGAGGAAGTCCGAAAAGTCTTCCACGATCCAACCCTGGCGCTGCAAAAGCTCGCCGCCAAAGGGCAGGTGCTGGTCGGCGACTGCCAGCCAGAAGACGCCATGGAAAAGGCGGGCGCCCTTACGCCCGTGCCCGGCGGCGTCGGCCCGCTGACCATTACCATGCTGATGGTGAATACCGTGCAGGCCGCCCGTGCGCGCCGCAGCGTTAGGGCAGTGATGAGTGTAAAGTGACGAGGGGCGGAAATTGGGTCAGTGAGTCAGTGAATCAGTGAGTGATTGAATTCCAGGGGGAGGCGGCGCTCGTCTCAATTGAGTGTTTGGTTCTTACTCCTGACTTCTGACTCCTGACTCCTTGCCTGTCGCTTGTCACTCGTCTCTGGTCACTTCCTCCAATGAACGGACTCAGCCGTACTTTCGGCCTCACGGGCGGCGTCGCCTCCGGCAAGAGCACGGTGGCCGCGATGTTCGCCGATCTCGGTGCGAAAGTCGTCGAAGCCGACCGCCTGGGCCACGAACTGATCCGCCCGCCGCACCTCGCCTACCAGGAAATCGTGCGACACTTCGGGTTTGAAATCCTCGACCCGCAAGGTGAAATCGACCGCAAGCGCCTGGGCGCGATCGTTTTCTCCGAGCCAGAGAAATTAAGTGTGCTCAATTCCATCGTCCATCCGCGGGTGATCGAACGCGTCGAGCAACTCGCCGCGGCATATCTATTGCAGGATCCGCGCGCGCTCGTCCTGGTGGAAGCGGCGCTCCACTATGAGGCGGGGATCGCGGGCCGCTTCGCCAAGATGATCGTCGCCTGGTGCCGTGCCGAGCAGCAAGTTGAGCGCCTCATGGCCAAGACGGGCGTCTCCCGCGAGGAAGCCGAGCGCCGTATCGCCACGCAAATGCCCGCCGAAGAAAA
>CAZTHM010000038.1:0-15423 GCA_964613505.1 uncultured Acidobacteriota bacterium
GGGGCTGGAGTGGCGGAACTGGCAGACGCACGAGACTCAAAATCTCGCGCTGCGTAAGCAGCGTGGGGGTTCAACTCCCCCCTCCAGCATCGCGTAATAGGTAGTTAACCAGAGGCCGGCCTCCCTCGCTGGGCAGACGTTCGGGTCGTTGGGATCCGCGGAGTCCAAGGGGGTGGTGCAATCCCCGGGCCTCAAGGCCGTTTAGCGGCGTGCCTATATCCTGTGTCGAGAGGAGTCTGTCGCCTTGAACAAATCCGTCGGCAAATCACTGCAAGCCATCCGCATTGATAAAGGCCTATCCCAGGGGGATATCGAAAGACGGACCGGGCTTTTGAGGAGTTACCTTTCGCGAGTCGAGAATGGCCATACGGTTCCTTCTCTCGACACGCTCACAAAGCTCGCTGGAGCTCTGCAGGTCAGTCTCTGTGAACTGATTGACCCGCCCGAAAGTAAAACCAGCAAGAGTGCGCCGCTTTTCGCGGACAAGCGCCAAGCTCGCTTCTGGAACCTCATGCGCAAGTATGTTCCCCGCTTGAAAGAGCGCGACAGGCGCGTTTTGGTTGGCCTGGCGCGACGCATGGCCACCGGGCAATAGGGTTGAAGGATTTGGGAAGGCGATTAAGTCACGAGCGGCCTCGCCGGTTTCCGCGCGCTTTTCGTTCCTGAGCGATGTCAGGAACGACCCGTTCTCCAAATCTGTGTGCGCGGCCCGGCCCGCGGCACTGTTAGCTTGTGGCTTGTGGTGCGAGGGTCGTGAAGGCTTTCCCTGCGGCGCGAATCGTCTCCGCGATGTCGTCGTTACTGTGGGCCGCAGAAACAAAAGCCGCTTCGAATTGCGCCGGAGGAAAGTAGACGCCCTCTTTCAACAACGCGCGGAAGAATTTTCCAAAAGCAGTGGTGTCTGAGGTTTTGGCAGAGGCGTAATCTGTCACCGGCCCGCGCGCGAAAAATGCCGTGAACATGGACCCGACGCGGTTGATCGTGAGAGTCACTCCGGCGCGCGCCGCTTCCGCCTGAAGGCCGGCGCAGAGCGTTTCCGACTGCGTTTCAAGCCGCTCGTAAAAACCGGGGCGGCACAACAGTTCCAGAGTTTTCAACCCCGCCGCCACCGCCAGGGGATTCCCTGAAAACGTGCCCGCCTGGTAGACCGGTCCCGCCGGCGCCACTAGATCCATCAGCGCGGCCTTGCCGCCGTATGCTCCCACCGGAAGGCCGCCACCGATGATCTTCCCCAGCGTCGTCAAGTCAGATTGAATTCCATAGAGTTGCTGGGCGCCGCCGTAAGCGACGCGGAAGCCGGTCATTACTTCGTCGAAGATCAGCACCGTGCCGTCTTCGGCGGTAAGCGCGCGGAGTTTCTCGAGGAATCCGGACTTCGGCGGCAAGCAACCCGCGTTGCCGACCACCGGTTCGACGATTATGGCTGCCAGTTCGTTGCGGTGGACGCGGAATGTTTCCTCAAGCGCCGCCGCATCATTGAAGGCCACTGTGATGGTCAGTTCCGCCAGGGCGCGCGGCACGCCGGGGCTGTCGGGCAGACCCAGGGTGGCGACGCCCGACCCGGCCTTCACCAGCAACCCGTCGGAGTGGCCGTGGTAACAACCTTCGAATTTGACGATTTTCTCCCGGCCCGTCGCTGCGCGCGCCACGCGGAGCGCCGCCATCGTGGCTTCTGTCCCCGAATTCACCAGGCGCACGCGCTCAATGGAAGGGAAAGCGACCTGGATTCGTTCTGCAAGATCCACCTCGCCGGGCGTGCAGGCGCCGAAGCTCGTTCCTGTCCGGAGCACCCGGGCCAACGCTTCCATTACCTCCGGATGGCAGTGGCCGAGAATCAAAGGCCCCCACGAGCCGACAAAATCAATGTAGCTTCGCCCATCGACGTCAGTCATTCGCGAGCCTTTTCCGCTGGCAAAAAAGATCGGCTCGCCGCCTACGGCCCGAAATGCTCGGACCGGTGAATTGACTCCTCCCGGCATCAATTGCAGAGCCTTGTGAAATAACTCCTGGGATTTGGTGGGCATGTGTGTTCGTTCACCTGGGAACTGCGGGGATCTTCGCAGTCCGTGTCGAATTCCCGCAATGAGTCGGACCTCCAGAGGGGAGGGATCCTTACGAGACCTACCGTTAGAGTTTCTCCATGAAGCCGTCGGCCTGAACCTTGGCCTGGAGCAAGATACCGCGCAATGTCCCAATCGCAAGCTCGCGGTGCATTGGCACAACGCAGCCGATAGTTCCTTGCGGCGTTTGTTTCTTCAGAACCACAGGGCTCCCTCTTTGTCTGACCTGAACGAAACCCAGGCGTTCCAGGGCGCGTATTGCCTCTTCACCGGACACCCGCCGCAGCCTAGGCATACGTCGCCTCAAAAGTTGTCATGATTGGCCGGCTGACTTCAGACAGGGGGAACTCCTCGAGGTAGAGTTCGGTAGCTTCCTTGAGATTGGTAATGGCTTCTTCAATGGTAGGCCCCTGACTCACAGTGCCCACTTCAGGGCACTCTGCCACATACAAGTCGCCCTCTTTGTGAAGAACTGCGGTGAAGGTTTGAACTTTCATTTCATCGCCTCCTGCCTTCTGTTTGTACTCCATGCGCCCCCCGCTTTCAACGGGAATAAGAACAGGAGTATTCTATCTTGAACACCACGGGCGATGTGTCAGGCTTCCAGACCGGATAGGGCAAGTGCGGTACCCGAAGAGGGCGAATTGCTCCCCTTTCAACCGTACATGCTAGAATGTATCCTCAAGGTATCTAACCAACAGATGCTGCAACCTCATGGCAACCGAAAAGATTTTGCCGCTGGCGCGAGCCTTCGAAGTAGTTGACGATCTAAAGCGGCTCGGCAAGCGCGTGGTGTTCACCAACGGCTGCTTTGACCTGCTGCATCCGGGCCATACACGGTATCTGGCGGAAGCGCGCAAGCTGGGTGATGCGCTCATCGTCGCTGTCAACAGCGATCGCAGCATGCGAGCACTCAAAGGTCGCGGGCGCCCCATTATGCCGCAAGCCGAACGGGCAGAAATCCTGGCGGCCCTGGCGGCGGTGGATTACGTCACCATTTTCGACGACCTTACACCCCAGGCCGTGATCGCGCGAATGCTACCACACGTCCTCGTCAAGGGCGGCGACTGGGGACCAACGGAAATTGTCGGCCGCGCCGAGGTCGAAGCCGCCGGCGGTCAGGTGGTCTCGATCCCCGTCGTTCCCGGCCATTCGACCTCATCCATCATCCAGGCTGCGATGAAGCTTGCCGAATAGATAAGTTCGCATAATGCCCAACCTCGAATCACTTCTCCAGCCGGTCTTCACGCACCCCGCCTTCCAAGCCGTGTGCGCTGCCTACGAGGCGGGCAAGTCCACTCAAGTTGTGCTTTCCGGTCTCACCCGAGCGGCCAAGGCGCTGGTAGTGGCTGGGTTGGCGCATAAAGTGAAGCGGCCCCTGGTGGTCGTGACTGCTGACAACGAAACGGCCGACCGCCTGCGCCAGACATCTTCGACTTTTCTCGAATGGCTTGATCCCGGCGCGGCTCGGGGCGTCGGCGTCCTGCCGGCCGTTGACTGTTCGCCCTACGAAGGTCGTTCTCCGCACGCCGAGATCTCGGAGCGGCGCGCGGTCGCCCTATGGAATCTCGCGCGCGGCCTGACGCGAGTTCTCGTCGTTCCCCTCCCTGCGGCGCTGGGACGATTCCGCGAGCGGCCGTACTACGGTTCGCTCGCCCTGGAACTCAAAATCGGCGACGAATTGAACCTCGAAGACCTTGTCGAGCACTTGACCGGCGTGGGTTATGAGCCGGGCGAACCAGTCTCGAATCCCGGCCAGTTTTCCGTGCGCGGCGGGATCGTGGATGTGTTCCCACCGGAAGTGGACTGGCCTTTCCGTCTCGAGTTTTTCGGGGATCGGATTGATTCGCTGCGGGAATTCGACCCGAACACCCAACGCTCACGCCAGGCCGCGCCCGTGGCCCCTCTCCTGCCATTCAATGAAACCAGGCGTTCTGCCGGATTCTATGAAGCGCTTGTGCGGACGCTCACAGCGCGCGCGGCCGCGCCAAGGCGGTCTGGCGCCGAGCCCGATTGGACGGCGGAGTACTCCGCACCTTTTCCGGGTTGGGAGTTTTTTGTCCCGCTCGTCGAACCACAGCCGCAATCATTGCTCGCGCTCTTCGACCGGCCGCTCCTGGTGTGGGATGAGCCCGTGGAACGAATTGCCCAAGCCCGGCACTTTTGGGAGAGCATGGCCGCTGCGTATGAAGAGGTCCGTGACGTTGTCCCGCCGCGGCCTCGGCCGGAAGAAATCTTCCTTACGGAAGCAGAATTCCTCAAATTCACTGAGGCCGTTCCCGTAGTCTCATTGAAAGAACTCGCCGTCGGGGTCAGCGAGCCCCTGTCCGACAGCGCTTCCGAAGAGCCTGAACCCCTCGCAGCGAATACGGTGGCGATGTCCGTGTCGCCCTGGCCCGAAGTTTCTCTGCCGACCCAACCCCCACCCAAATTTCACGGCGACGTCAAAGCGATTGTTCAGGAAGTGGCTCAGCGCCGGGAACGTCAAGAAACCATTGCTTTCGTCCTGCCGGCGCCCGGCAAAGCGGACCGCCTGCGTGAAATCCTGACCGAATACGATATCTCCTTCGAGGCCGCCGGGGCGTCCCGCGAACCAGTCCCGAGCGCCGACGTGGCACACGCAGATTCACCGCGGCCCGTGGTAATCGCGCGCGGCGAATTGGCCGAAGGCATCATTTTCCCCGAACTGCGCTTGGCATTTTTCTCCGATGCCGACCTCTTCGGCGAATTCGCCTGGGGAACGCGCGGCCGCCGGGAAAAGTCGGCGGCAGCAAGTTTCATTTCTGATTTGAGTGATCTCAAAGTGGGCGATTACGTTGTTCATGTCGACCACGGGATCAGCCTCTATCAAGGCTTGCGCCCCTTGGAGGTGGACGGTGCGCCCCGCGATTTCATGCTTCTGGCCTACCAGGACGACGCCCGACTCTACGTTCCCCTCGAACGGCTCGACCTGGTGGAGAAATACCGCGCGGGCGGCGACGGCGCCAAACCTGCGCTCGACCGCCTGGGGGGCGCCACCTGGGTCCGAACCAAGACGCGCGTTAAGCGCGCCCTGCGCGACATCGCTCAGGAATTGTTGCGCCTCTACGCGGAGCGGAAGATGCACGGCGGTACGGCTTTCAGCCTGGACACACCGTGGCAGAAGGAGTTCGAAGACGCCTTCGAGTTCGAGGAGACTCCCGATCAGGTCACCGCGCTGGCTGACATCAGGCGCGACCTGGAATCACCCCAGCCGATGGACCGCCTGCTTTGCGGCGACGTTGGCTATGGGAAGACCGAGCTGGCGATGCGCGCGGCATTCAAAGTGGTGCAGGATGGGAAACAGGCCGTGGTCCTGGCACCCACCACCGTCCTGGCGTTTCAGCATTTCTCCACTTTCCGCCAGCGGCTGGCGGCGTTCCCGGTGCGCATCGAGATGCTCAGCCGCTTTCGCTCCGCCGGAGAGCAGAAGAAAATCGTGGCTGACGCCGAGGCTGGCCAGGTGGACATCCTCATCGGAACCCACCGGCTGCTCTCCAAGGATGTGAAGCTGCGCGATCTCGGCTTGCTGATTGTGGATGAAGAACAGCGCTTTGGGGTTGCGGCAAAGGAAAAGCTCAAGCAACTGAAGGCCAATGTGGATGTGCTCACTCTGTCCGCCACGCCCATCCCGCGCACGCTTCATATGTCGCTGGGAGGACTTCGCGACCTCTCGGTGATTGAGACTCCGCCGCGCGGCCGCCTGGCGATTCAGACAGTGGTGGCCCACTTCAGCGACTCCCTCATCCAGTCCGCCATCCTCCAGGAGATGAACCGGCAGGGCCAGGTGTTTTTCGTCCACAACCGCGTGGAAAGCATCTGGACGATCGCCGCGCTCATCCAGCGCCTGGTGCCCACGGCGCGTGTCGGCGTTTCCCACGGGCAATTGAGCGAAAAGGAACTCGAGCGGGTGATGCTGAAATTCATGGAAGGTGGCTACGACGTTCTGGTCTCCACAGCCTTGATCGAAAACGGCCTGGACATTCCCCGCGCCAACACCATGATCGTCAACCGCGCCGACCGCTTCGGCTTGGCCGACCTCTACCAACTCCGCGGGCGTGTAGGCCGCTCGGACCGCCGCGCCTACGCCTACTTTCTGATTCCCTCGGAGGAGACTCTGACGCCCACCGCCAAGCGGCGGCTGGCGGCGCTCAAGGAATTCTCCGACCTCGGCGCGGGCTTCCGCCTGGCGGCGCTGGACCTGGAATTGCGCGGCGCGGGTAACGTGTTGGGGGCCGAGCAGCACGGCCATCTGAACGCCATCGGCATCGACCTCTACCTCAAGATGCTGGAGGAGACGGTTGATGAGTTGAAGGGCGCCCCACCGAAACCGGAGGTCCGGACAACGCTGAACCTGGGTCTCGACATCAAAATCCCCGAGCACTACATCGCCGACGAGAGCCAGCGATTGCGCATGTACAAACGCATTTCGGGTCTCACCACCCCCGCCGAGTGTGCCGAACTGCAGGCCGAATTGGTGGATCGATACGGTCCCGCACCGCCGTCCATTTCAAACCTGTTGGACTACGCTTTGCTGAAGTCGGCAGCAGAGCGGATTTTAGTTCACTCCATCGAGCGAAAGTCAGGAGAGGTCTGGATTCGTTTCCACCCCGAGGCCGCGATCAGCCCGGAGAAACTCACCCTCTTCATCCGCAGACGGCGAGGCGCCAGCCTTCGTCCTGACGGCACGCTGCGCTTTGGACTCCCCAGTCACGGAGACGGCTTCTTCGAACAGATCCAAAACGTCTTGCAGGAACTCCGTGCGGAGCATTAAGATGGTTGGGGCGCGACTTGCGCCCTCGCCAGGAGAAGGTTCCCAGAAATGACGAAAAGAGCGTGGACGGTTTTGGCAGTGGGGCTAATGGTCGCAGGCTCGGCCTCCCCGGTCCTGGGGGCGCGCAAAGTCATCGAGCGCATCATCGCCCGCGTCAACAGCGAGATCATCACCCAGCGTCAGTTCGAACGCGAAAGAGAAAAAGTGCGCCAGCAGATGTCGCAACAGTTTTCCGGCGCGGAACTCGAGGCGAAAGCCCGCGAGTACAGTAAGGATCTCCTGCGCGACTTGATCGACCAGGCGCTGATGGTCCAAAAAGCCAAGGACCTCGACATCAGCGTCGAGACCGACCTCGTCAAGCGCCAGGACGAAATCCGCCGGAACCTGAACCTGGCTTCTCTCGAAGACCTCCAGAAGGAAGTCGAAAAGCAAGGCCTGGTGTGGGAGGATTTCAAGGACGATATTCGCCGCAAATTGTTGATGCGCGAAGTGGTGGGGCGCGAAGTCGGCAGAACCATCATCATCTCACGCGAGGAGTCGCGAAAGTTTTTCGAGGAGCATCAGCAGGAGTTTGCCTCGCCGGGGGGAGTCGAGCTGGCCCAAGTCCTGATTTCCAACGAGAAGCACAAACCGGAGGAAGCCGAGAAGCGCGCCAAGGAGGCGCTCGCCGAACTCAAGGCTGGACAGAAGTGGGCGGAGGTCGTCCGGAAGTACTCCGACGACACCGCTACTGCCAATGAGGGCGGCGGGATCGGCTTCATGAAAGACGGCACGCTCGCTGCGTCGATTAACGACGCTGTCGCCAAACTTGATAACAACGAGTTCACGGACCTCATCCCCGTCAAATCCGGTTACATCATCCTCAAAGTCCTCGAGCGGCGCCGCCAAGGCATTCCTACCTTTGACGAAGTGGAGCAGAAGGTCGGCGAGTACCTCTATGGCCAGAGAATGCAGCCTGCCATGCGTCAGTACCTCGTCACCTTGCGAAAAGACAGTTACGTCTACCTGGCCCCCGGCTACGTGGACACCGGCGTGGAGCGTCCCAGCGACGCCGTGATCGCCAAAAAGGGGCAATGAAAACCCACTTTGTTGCTGACCTGAAGCCGGGATCGCGCCTGGAGACATCTTTCCTCGTCCACGCCAAAGAACGCAAAACAGCGAGCAACGGCAAACCCTACCTCGACCTGGAACTCCGCGACTCGAGCGGACTTATCAAGGCCAAGGTCTGGGATTGCGATCGCGTGGAAAAGGAATTTGAGGCGGAGGACTTTGTCTGCGTGCAGGGCAATGTGGAGGCCTACAGGGGCACTCCGCAGTTGGTCATCAACAAGGTACGGCGCTGCGCGGAAGGTGAAATCGATCCGCGCGATTACTTTCCCCGCTCGAGTCGCAACCCAGAAGAGATGTTTACCCTGTTGGGGGCGCGAATCCAGCGCATGGATGAAGGGCCACTCCGAACCCTCTTGCGTTCCGTCTTGGATGACCCGGCGATTGCCGAGAAGTTCAAACTCGCTCCCGCCGCCATGAGTTATCACCATGCCTACCTGGGCGGACTGCTCGAGCACGTGCTCTCTCTCATCGAGCTGGCGGACGCGGTGTGCGACCACTATCCCGCGTTGCGACGCGATCTGGTGCTGGCGGGAATCGTCCTGCACGATATCGGGAAAATCGACGAGCTGAGCTACCGGCGTTCCTTTCGCTATACGACGCGCGGCCAGCTCGTAGGCCATATCAGCATGGGGCTGGAAATGATGGGCGGGAAGATTCGCCAGATCCCCGACTTCCCGGCCGGTTTGAAAGACCAGATCGATCACATCATCCTGTCGCATCACGGCCAATTGGAATTCGGCTCACCCAAGGAGCCCATGTTCCCCGAAGCGCTGGTCGTTCACCTTCTCGACAACCTCGATTCCAAACTCGAGAGCATGCGCGCTCAATACGCGCAGGACAAGGACCGCCCGGGGGAGTTCACCGCGCGCAATCCGGCATTGAAACGTGAACTGTTCAAAACTGAATGATTGAATCATTGCGTCATTGATCCATTGCCGGGCGCCGCAAACTGGGGCACCCGGAATGCGAATTCCCTTGCCATCAAGCAGTTCAATGACTCAATGAACCAATGAATCAATGGACCAATCCTTTATCCAGCGCATCATCCCACACCGCTACCCATTCCTTCTCATCGACCGGGTGACGGAACTTGTGCCTGGCAAGCGCATCGTGGGCATCAAAAACTTCACGGGAAATGAGGAGCCGCCTCTCGGGTATTCGCCCCAGTCTCCTCAGGTGCCGACCGGGATTCTGCTTGAAGCCGTCACCCAGCTTGGCGCGATCCTGGTCCTGGAGCGCCCGGAGATGGCCGGCAAGATTGCGATGATCCTGCAGATCCCCAGCGCCGCGCTCCACCAGATAGTCCGGCCGGGAGATTCGCTGCGCCTGGAAGCGGAAGTTCTGAAGATGGGAAAGCGCTTCGGGGAGCTGCGTGGCGCCGCCTACCGCGATGGCGAACTTGTCGCCGAAGGCCAGATGCGATTTGCCGTCGCCAATGAGGCGGATGTCTTCCTCTCCATGGCCCCACGGGAGTGAACCTGTGATTGTCCACTCATTACCACGGCTTTGGAGCGTACTATTCCACTGTTTTTTCCTCGCGGCCGCCGCCCGATGCCTGCCCGTCGCGCTCATTGCACAATCCGCCCAGGCTCTCAGTGGGCCTGTGGATGTCACACTGACACGAAGAGTCGAAGTTACAGGCGATGGCAAGAATGAACTAATCGTCCTGCACGTCAAAGGCGCAGACTTCATGAAGCCATTTTCCTGGACTCTGGAAATCAGGTCCAAGGGATTGAGAGTATTCATGGTCGAACGCCACGACGCCAGAATTAACGAATTCTTTGCAGACACAGATTACATCGGAGACTGCGCGGGCTACGCTGCCTGCAAGCGGAAGTACTATTTCGAAGAGATACTTGACGGGCTCGTTTCGACAAACAACGTCGGGCCTGCTGTCTTCGATCGGTCATATCCGGGCTCTATTTATAGTGTTGCGGGCAAGTTCCTGCGAACTGAATGCAAGGTGTCGGAGCGCCAAGCCAAGAGAATCATCGATTTGATGGTGGTGAAACTTCAATCAGGCAAGGCCACCATCCTCAGTGTTCCGATCGAACCAAGGCAAACTGAATTCCCCATGATGTACTCTGAAGAAGTCAAAAAGTTTGTACGCTTTTACGAGTGGTAACCCCGATAAAGCGGCTTTATCCATTGCGCGTCGCGGAGACCGACCTTGCCGATATCCTGCTGGACAGAGCCAACAGTTTGCAGTCCTCCGTCGACCTACGAAAGGCGAGAGCACCCAGCGAGGCGCATCGCCGTCCCTCGTTTGACCTCGGAAATTCCACAATGGGCTGTGGACTGGCTTTTCATTTGCTGGCACAATGAATCTCGATGCTTTTTGAGGAACTTCGAATTCGCAATGTGCTGATTCGTCCGGCGCACATCCTGGCGCCGATGGCCGGCATCACCGACACGGTTTTCCGCCGGTTCATCAAGCGTCTGGGCGGCTGCGGGCTGATTATGACGGAGTTCGTGTCGAGCGAGGGCATGATTCGCCAGAATCTTCGCTCCAAGCGCTACCTCTACTACACCGAAGAGGAGCGCCCCATCAGCGCACAGATCTTCGGCGCCGACCCCGACCGTCTGGCGGACGCCGCGCGCATCATTGAAGACCTGGGCTTCGACATCGTAGATTTGAACCTCGGTTGCCCGGCCAAGAAAGTCGTCAAGTGCGGTGGATCGGGTTTGCTGCGCGACCTGCCGCTCCTCGGGAAAATCTTCGAAGGAATCCGCGCCGCCGTCACCATCCCGTTCACTGCGAAGATCCGTGCCGGTTGGAGCGAAGAGGAGATTGTGGCCGTCGAGGTGGCGCGGCTGGCCGAAGCCGCGGGGGTTGAGGCGATCGCTGTTCATCCGCGTACGCGCGTGCAGGGTTTCAGCGGGCGGGCCAATTGGCAGATCATCCGTGACGTGAAGCAGGCCGTGCGCATCCCGGTGATTGGCAACGGCGACGTCTTCACACCGCGCGACGCGCAGGCGCTGCACAAGGAAACCGGCTGCGATGCCGTGATGATCGGCCGTGCGGCCAATACCAACCCTTGGATCTTCCGCCAGATGGAGGAGTTCTCACGAACTGGGTCCTTCCCGCTGGCCACCGAAGCGGACCGGTATCAGTTGATTCGCACCTACTACCAGATGCTGGCGGAAGAAGAGATACCCGGCGCCATCGGAAAAATGAAACAGTTCGCCAGCTGGTTCACTCACGGCGTCCGCAACGGCGCGGAATTGCGGCGGAGCGTCCAGAGCGCGCGCGAGGTGCGCGAAGTCCTGGAGCGCGTTGACCAGTTCTTCCAGGGAGCGCATTCCTTGGCGGTGAGTTCCCCCCAGACTGTGGCATACTAGGCCGCCTGAAGCAGCCCACCCCCGGAGGGGAAAAGAGACCCGTGGAGCAGAGAACTCAACACCGAATTCATTCCGCCGTTCCGGTTCAAATCAGGGGTGTGGACGCGCGGGGTGAGGCCTTCGAGGAGTTCACCGAGGCGATCGAAGTCAGCAGGCGCGGCCTCTCCGTGCTGACCCGGCGAGAACTGTCTGTCCACACTTCGTTGACCGTCGTACTGCCTGGCCGCGGACCGACGCGTCCCGGAGAGGGCCCAACAGATTTCTTCGCCAGCGCGTCCGTAGTGCGCGTCAGCAAAGAAGGCGAAATGAACCAGGTCAGCATTCGCTTTGTTGGCGCGACACTCCTCACCTACACCGCGGAGACCGTGTAGCATACCCCCTCTTTAGCGCCGGGAAGATTTTTCGGCCTGTAATTGGCGATAAGCTTCGCTTTTCGAGATTCCGTGCTGGCGGGCCACGGCCTTGAGGGCGGCGCGTTCGCTGAGGCCTTCGGCGGCCATCGCCTGCTCGACCGCTTCGCGGATCGGCGGAGAGGAAGCGTTCTGTGCTGCGGGAGCCAGTTGCGGCGCCAGCAACACCGTCATTTCACCTTTGACCGGCTTTTTCTTCAGTCGGCTTAAAATTTCGGAGGCGGAGCCGCGCAGGAATTCCTCGTGCAGCTTGGTCACCTCGCGCGCTACAACCAACGGCACGTCCCCCAATACGTCGCGCACATCCGCGAGTGTCTCCAGGAGCCGATGCGGGGCTTCATAGAACACCAGAGTCTTGGTGGCGCCTTTCAACTCATCCAGAGCTTTGCGTCGCGCCGTTTTCCGGCTGGGGAGAAAGCCCAGAAAGCGGAATTTGTCCACGGGAAGTCCGGCCGCCGCCAGCGCAGCCAGAAAAGCCGACGCCCCGGGGACGGGAATCACCGGAATGTTGTGCCTTATCGCCAAGTGCACCAGTCGGTAGCCCGGATCAGAAATAACCGGCATGCCGGCGTCGGAGACCAGAGCGATATGGCTCCCCTGTTCCAATTGGATAATCAGCTCCGGCGCGCGCGTCAGCTCGTTGTGCTCGTGGTAGCTGATGGTCCGCGTTTGAATGGAATAGTGGTTCAAAAGTTGCTGCGTGCGGCGGGTGTCTTCGCAAGCGATCAGATCGGCTTCCTTCAGCGTCCGGAGCGCGCGAAAGGTAATGTCCTCCATGTTTCCGATCGGCGTGCCCACCAGATAAAGCTTGCCGGGAGATCCGCTTTGCGAATTCGCTCCCTCCCTGCCTCCAGACCTGGGTACCATGGCTGCCTCTGATTAGGATGATCAACGTTCGCTACCCACCCAGTTTACCAACTTGCGGATGACGCGGCAACTTGTCGATTTTTGAAGAGGTGGACGATCTCTTTACGCGAGAGGCGCAGCGAAGACTCTCCATGCGCGGGGTGTGCCGATTTTTGACGAGGAACTTTTCCGGCTGTTATAATCATGTGGGCTTGCTCCCTAGGAGGATCGGTTGCCCCTTTACGAGTATCGCTGCCGCAAGTGCGGCGCTCAGATCGAACGCATTCGAAGATTCTCCGACGCGCCCCTCGAAACCTGCGAAAGCTGTGGCGGACAACTTGAGCGCCTGATCTCCTCCTCGGCCATCCAGTTCAAGGGTTCGGGATGGTATGTCAATGACTACCCGCGCAAATCTTCTGCACCCGCTTCTGAAACCTCTTCCAACGGCAAGAGCAGCGCTTCAACCGCAAGCGAGACCAAGAAGACTTCCGAACCAGCCCCCGCCAAGCCTTCCACCGAGTCCAAATCCTAAAGGAGTACTCCTCTGCCGGCGCTTGGTATGGCCGCACGCGCGGCTTAGCGAAGCCGGCCGCTACAGTTTAAGCGAGCGGAGATACTTGCGGAATTCTTTCGCCAGGTCGGGCCGCTTCAAGGCCATCTCGACCGTGGCTTGCAGAAAACCCTGTTTGCTTCCGGCATCGTGCCGTCGGCCTTCGAATTCGAGGCCATAGACCGGCTCTTGCTTGAGCAGCCGTCGCAGCGCGTCGGTCAATTGAATTTCGCCTCCCGCGCCGGGACGCGTTGACTCGAGTTCCCGGAAAATCGCGGGAGTCAGCAGGTAGCGCCCGATGATGGCCAGATTCGAGGGCGCGTCACGAGGAGACGGCTTCTCCACCATGTCGTCAATCTGGAAGAGCCGCCCGTTCCACTTCTTGTCGCGGACCAATCGCCCGCGGACGATGCCGTAGCTCGACACCGCGGATCTCGGCACGCGTTGGATCGCCACCACGCTCGAGCCGTATTGCTCGTAAACCGCCATCATCTGCTTCAGGCACGGAACCCGGCTGTCGATGACGTCGTCGGAAAGCAGCACCGCAAAGGCTTCGTCGCCCACCAAATCTTTTGCCGTGAGGATAGCGTGCCCCAAACCTTTGGGGAATTTCTGGCGAACGTACACGATCTGGAGCAAGCCGGAAATCGAGCGCATTTGATCGCGCAACTCTTCCTTGTTTCGGCCCGCCAGTTCCTGCTCAAGTTCCAGGGAAACGTCGAAATGGTCTTCGATCGCCTTCTTGCCGCGGCCGGTGACAAAAATCACCATCGGAATGTCCGAGGCGGTGACCTCCTCGACCGCGTACTGCACCAGCGGCTTGTCAACCAGGGGAAGCATCTCTTTGGGTTGCGCCTTGGTGGCAGGGAGAAACCGCGTGCCTAGCCCCGCGACCGGGAGAACCGCTTTGCGAATGGTCATCAGTTCCTCAATTATTCCGAGTGGGAATCAAATTCGTAAGCGCCAGTTTAGCTCCGATTCTCGCGTGCCGTCAAAGGAGAGGAAAAGTAGTCGGCAGTCTTCAATCAGCAGTCGGCGGTTGGCAGTCAGCTAGCCAGAATCGCTCACGGATTGGCCGGCTCGAGTGAATCGCTCCGGCTCGATGTCTTTC
Organism: uncultured Acidobacteriota bacterium; assembly: GCA_964613505.1. GTDB lineage: Bacteria > Acidobacteriota > Terriglobia > UBA7540 > UBA7540 > CAZTHM01. The sequence continues at coordinate 14,222 of CAZTHM010000038.1, forward strand.
CCTCCACTCCCTCGACGCGACCTGCGTGGAACCCCGCCATCAAGGGCGAGAATCGAGCCTTCAGGGTCCCTGATTTAGGTTCGCCTCCGAACCTAAATCTTCTAACTTACTGATTCAGTGGCACATTTTAGCTTCGTTGAAATATTAAGCAGTTCCTTTGTTTTCAACAACATATTTAGCTTCGCTCTCTACAAAAAATTTTAACTCACTCATTCTAAATGACGTTTTAGCTTCGCACCCTCTCTATATAAGGGGGAGTTGAGTGCCAAATCGCGTCTCTTGGAGGCAAATTGCGAGCAACGCAAGACCGCCTCGTACCTCCCTCGCACGCCCGCCCTCCTTTCCGGAATCATTCGCTAGCTTTTCCCGATCGTGGCCAGCGTCCCGGCCCAGACTCCTAGTATAACATCCATAGCCTCGTTGTCAAGAGGGCAATTTGTCTGGCGGGGCGCCGGGCCGGCCGGAGCCCCAGAGCGGCAACCGCCTCGACCGCTTCAGTTGCATTTTGAGAGACTCATTTTGGGCGGGGGAATTGCAGGTCTCAGGCCTTGTAGATACGGTCTATTTCGAACCCGGGTGGCTCAGACGAAGGGTCGAACGTGACTTTGAAGTGCTCGAAGAATCCCCTTCTTCCTAACATGTGGCCACGGGCAGTTCGTCAACGAATCCGGCTTTTGTGCTTATAATTCCACCTCCTACATAGAGCGAAATGTTATGGAGGCGGGTTATGGTCGGCTTCCCCGAAACTCCTATCGTCTCCTCGATCTCGCCTTTTTCGAAATTCAGGCCTATCGCGCGTCCAAGGCTCGAATGGAAAATGCAGCGGGAAGCTCCAGAATCAAGCAGAGCCTCAAACCGCTTAGTTGGAGGTGAATGTCTTGCAGGATTAGCGATTTGTACGCTGATGACCGCACACCATTCGGATCCGCCTTTTTGGTCAGGATAGGTCTTGTATGCGTATCTCAAAATCCGCTTCTTACACCGAAAAAGATGACCACATTGCAGGCGTTTTGACGATCAGCGGATCATGGACGCCCGCATCCTCACTTTCTCTGACTGCCTCCTCGTAGGTCTTGCCGACTGCCACGATTCGGCTTTCATCGTCAGAGAACGCTATCCATGAATCAAGCGGGGCCGAGCGCAATGCCTCTAACAGTTTGTTGAAAAATGCACTTAGTTCGCATCGTTGAATCGTTTTCGCG
>CAZTHM010000039.1:0-15132 GCA_964613505.1 uncultured Acidobacteriota bacterium
GTAATAGGGATGCGAGAATATCTCTTGCGCTTCCTCGAAGCCGATGCCCCGCTGGCGATTCGCCTTCAGCGTCTGGCTCTTTCGCGCGTCGAACCGGAATCGCAGGGCGGTATAACTGTTATATCATACTTCTCTGGCGTATGGCCCAGCAATGATCGCCGGCGGGGGCAGAGCTTCAGCTCTTCGTGACGATCAGCGGCATGCCAGAACCGCAGACCCAACGGTCAGCGCCAGCGCGCGGTCGAGTTTCGATTTTCCAGTTTCGGATTTCGATCTTCAGACTTTGAGGAAGATCTTGCGCTTGTAGAGCCAGTAGCAGAGGTACCAGAGGACGAGCAGGACGGTGCAGCTCTGGGCGACGGGGGCGAGGGCGCCGATGAATTTGTAGCCGCCGGTAAACGAGCGCACCATGTGGTCAATCGAGCCGCGAACCAGGAAGCCGGCGGAATAGATGAAGATCGAGTTCATCCCCACCACGACGAGCGGAAAAGCAATCTTCTTGTAACCCGCCACGTCGATCAGCAGGATGAAGGCCAGCATCATCACCAAAACCCATCCCGTGCTGTAGAGCGTCCAGGAAGCCGTCCAGAGCCGCTTGACGTTGGGGATCACGAGCGAGAGCGCCAATCCGCCGGCAAACGCCGCCACGGCCGAGACGGCGAGAATCCGCAGCTTGTCCACCAACGGCTTTTCCATCCGCAGCAGCATTCCAACCCAGGCGCCGAACAGTGTCGTGACAGTGCTGGAGATGAAATTGATCGTGACGTAGTAGCCTTCGTAGTTGTAGCCAAGCAGGGCCTTGTCGATGACCGCTCCGATGTTGCCCCCCTTGGCGAAAGCTCCTTCCGGGCCGGGAAAGAGAAAGAAGAGCGCGGAGTGAAACGCCAGCAACCCGGCGGCCGCCGCCACCTGCCAGCGGAATTGCATCTGGATGATGAGATAGGTCAGAAAGTAAGTGAAGGCAATCTGGGCCAGCACGTTGATGAGTTGAAAGCGCGGCTGACCATCGGCGGCGATGATCAGAAACTGGCTGAGCAGGATCAGCTTGAGAGCGCGGCCCGCCACATGCTTCAAGTTGTCGCGCGGCGTGGCGCCCTTGGCGGCGCGGACGGCGAGCGCAAACGGCATCGCCACGCCGACCATGAACATGAACGAGGGCTGAATCATGTCCCAGAAGACTCCGCCCGCCCAATCAACGTGCTCGAACCAGGCGGCGATTTTTCCGTACGTCGGGTCGTTCTGCAACGCGCCGAAACCCAAACCACCCGAAGCCAGCAGGAACATGATGAAACCGCGAAACGCATCGAGCGCGATGTAGCGCTCGCCCGCGGCGGTCTGCGGGAGCGGAGCACGTTCTACCAAGGGCGGCTCGAGCACAGCGGAGGTAGCTGCCATGGGGCGGATTCTAACATACCCGTTAAGGACGCTAGAGAGTTTCCTGGCGCGCGTCGACACGTGAGGCTTGGAAGAACGACGGTCGCGTAACGCGCCGCTTCGCCCTTACGGCGTGAAAATCACCTGCAGGTCGCGGAAGTGTTTGGTCTGGATGAACAGTGCGGTCATCAGGCTGGCGTTGTAAGCCACATGCAAAATAACGCTGGGCGCGAGCGAGCCCGTCCCGCCCCGCGCTGCGGAGAAAACCAGCCCGACGATAAGAATCAGGAAAACGTGGTTCCAGGCGCCCCAGTATTCTGGGACATGAAGCGCGCCGAACAAGACTGCCGTTCCCAGCACGGCGAAACGATCCCCCACGAGGTGTTGGAAAAAGGAGAAGAGCACCCCGCGAAAAATCAACTCTTCCATGAAAGGGGCAATCAGAATGGCAAAGGCGGCGATGGCGTAGCCGGCCTGGGGGGAGGTGAACAGCCGGGTGAGCGGGAAGTCGTCGCGATCGGGCAGCAAAGGCGGCATGATCTGAATCACGACCGCCAACCCGATGCCTCCCAGAAAGAAGAGCAGCGTCTTGGGAACGGCAGGCGTTCGCCACATCAGCGTCTCCCAAAAGGGCAGACGATGGTTTACAACAATGAAAAGATATACTGTTAGAAATATCAGCGCGTGAAATACCGATTGCAGCGCGAGCAGCAGGAAGGGGTTGTTGTGAACGGCCTGAGAAATTTTGGGCCATCCCAGGATGGGTTGCAAGGCCGCATAACCGGCGATGACCAGGATGTTGGCGGCCAGCAAGGCGAGGACCGCGCAAATGACCAGTACCACCAGGTTGCGGAGCGTCCAGGGTTTTCGCGGGGCCAGCGCCTCGTTGGGAGTAGGAATGGTCTGGGGGACTGAGAAGAGTGGCGTGAGGTCGCGGTTGGGCGTTTCGTTCAGCACTATCGGTCTCGCTCGCCTTTTCTCAGCGCGCCGGCGAGCAGAGGAATCATCAGCTCGTGATGTCCGGTCAGCGCGTAGCCGCGGCTGCCACGGCCTGCCGTGGGGCGCAATAGAACGTTCTGCGTCGGCCGGTAGTGCTGAATGAAATCGAGATTTACAGTAGTGATGCTGCGCGGCGCTCGTCCCAGGTTCGCAGCCAGGCTATAGCACTTCATGAAAACTTCCGGCAGCACCACGGCCGAGCCGACGTTCAAGTACACTCCTCCGTCCAACTTCTTGACCAACGCGGCCAGCAGGAGGAAATCGCGGTGCGTGGCGGCGCCCGTGGCGCGCGCATCCATCGCGGGGTGCATGTGGACGATGTCCGTTCCGATCGCCACGTGCACCGTGACGGGGACGCCAGCTTTGTAAGCGGCGGCGAGTAGGCTGTAGCGGCGGAAGCGAGCGCCCCGGTGCTTAACCAGAAACCGTCCGACGGCTTCGCCGACACCCAGTTCATCGCAGTCGCCTGCGGCGATGGCCTCATTAATGAAGCGGCCAGTCTCCTCGGCCATCCCGAATTGGCCGTGCCCCAATACCGCGGGCACGTCTTCGGAGGTTTTGCCGGTCAGCGCGATTTCGAAATCGTGAATCATCGCCGCGCCGTTCATGGCCACGGCGGTGACGTATCCGCGCCGCATCAGGTCGATGAGAACCGGCGCGAGGCCCACTTTGATTACGTGCCCGCCCAAGCCCCAGATGATGGGTTTGCGCTTCCCCCCCGCGCGCTCGAGCGCCCCCACCACGGCGCGAAAGTCGTTGCCCGCCAAAATATGCGGCAGGCTGTCGACCCACTGGCGAACGGACGCGCCACGCCGCGCGACCTTGGCGAAGTCTGCTACTGTCACCTTGCTGGGGCGGGAGCGAAGGGAATAGGTTTGGACGTGATCGAGTTCGAGGGGGCGAATTCGGTAGATGCTCATCGAGAGGAAGCGGGCCATCGGCAATTCGTAGCGGTGCTCCGCAAGCACTGGTACATCGGAAGTTGAAGGTATCACAAATTGTGATGCGAACTGTTACTGTGTTGCGAGCCTAGGGTGGTCCGCGTCAATTTTGCGTCGCTGAGCTAATATTCGCCGCACGTCCCCAGGTAGCGCGACCGGCGAAATGCTTGGGTTCGCACTGTTGGCTGTGGGCATCGCCGCGATCAGGATTGCCTCAACCTGGTCCAGATGCTCCTTCGGAACCTCGAAGGCGGAGAAGAAATTCCAGAGGTGGTACCACTTGTCCGACGTTTTGTTCGCATGGTCGTGGATCCGCTCGAAAAGTGAACCAGTCGTCTGACCAACATAATAGGGATGGTCGTCCCGATAGAGCACGTAGACGCCCCTCCCCTGTAGGAGTTTTTGTTGCTTAATGAGCAGCCTATTCTTCTTGTGGATATCAAAAACCTCTCGCGGCCACATTTGGGCGTATCCAGCGACTATCCTGTTCGCCATCTCAATTCTCTCTTATCCTGCCTGCTCAAATTCTCCAAGCATCTCAAGCGCCGCGAGCTTCAACTTGGGAACGTCACGCTGGACGATTTCGCAAATTCGTTCCATATCGATGCCGAGATAGCCATGCACGAGGATATTGCGGAACGCTGCGATCCGGTTCCATTCGATTTCGGGGCGCTTGACCTTCAGGGCGTCGGAGAGGCGTTGGGTTGATTCGCTCAGGGTCTGGAGGTTTCGCAAGACGGCATCCTGGAGCGTGTGCGTCCGCAGGAACGTCTCGCGGCCGTCGCGGGTATCTTCTTCGATGCGCCGGATGGACTCCAGGATGTGCTTGAGGTAGACAGCGTCGTCCTTCACAGCGGCAGGGCCTCTTGAAGTACACGATCTCTGAGATCGGGATGGAGACCTTTCTCGGTGACAATTTCCACCTTGCATCCAAGGATCTCTTCCAGATCGAGCACCAGTCCCGCCGGAAACCAAGAGCTCGTTTCGGGTCCAGTTTCCACGAGGAGGTCGAGGTCGCTATCGTCCCGCGCTTCCCCTCGCGCGATGGATCCAAAGATACGAACGTTCCTGGCACCGTGCTTTGCGGCGATCCGTTCGATCTCCTCGCGCTTTTCCCGCAACAATTGGTTGATCGTCATGAATGCACCTAGTGAAAGCCGTTCAGCACCGCCGCGAGGGCTTGTCCCGTGAAGGATTTCTTGGAGCGCGCCACGTCTTCGGGTTTGCCCTGAGCGACGATGCGCCCGCCGGCTTCGCCGCCTTCCGGCCCGAGGTCGATGATCCAATCCGCTTGTTTGGCGACGTCGAGGTGGTGCTCGATGATGATGACGGTGTTGCCAAGGTCTGTCAAGCGATTGAGCACTGCGAGCAATTGCTTCACGTCGTCGAAGTGCAGGCCTGTGGTGGGTTCGTCGAGGATGTAGAGTGTGCGGCCGGTCTGCCGGCGGCTGAGTTCCTTGGCGAGTTTGATGCGCTGAGCTTCGCCGCCCGAGAGCGTGGTGGCGGGCTGGCCGAGATGGATGTAGCCGAGGCCGACGTCCACCAGCGTCTGCAGCTTCTGTTTGATGGCGGGAATGTTTTCCAGCACGGGAAGCGCGTCCTGAACCGTCGAGTCAAGCAGGTCGGCGATGGAGTTTCCCTTGTACTTGACAGCCAGCGTTTCCGAGTTGTAGCGGCGCGCGCGACATACTTCGCAGGTGACGAAAACGTCGGGTAGGAAATTCATCTCGATGCGGCGGAGTCCTTCGCCCTGGCAGGCCTCGCACCGCCCGCCCTTGACGTTGAAGCTGAACCGCCCGGCGCTGTAGCCACGCTCCCGCGATTCCGCGAGCATGGCGAAGAGTTCCCGAATCGGCGTGAAGACGCCGGTGTAGGTGGCGGGGTTGGAGCGCGGCGTGCGCCCGATGGGCGACTGGTCGATGACGATGACCTTGTCGATGTGTTCCATGCCCTGGATGGTGCGGTGTTCTCCGGGCTCTTCGATAGCTCGATAAAGCTTCTTCGCGAGCGCGCGGTAGAGGATATCGTTCACCAGGGTGGATTTGCCGGAGCCCGAAACGCCGGTCACGACGGTTAACAAGCCCAGCGGGAAGTTGACGTCGATGTTCTTCAGGTTGTGCGCGCGCGCGCCGAGCACGGAGAGAGCTTTCCCATTGGGGGTCCGCCGTGTGGCCGGGACATGAATGTGAAGCTGGCCGGAGAGATACTGTCCGGTCAGCGAGTCGGGCGACGAGGATATTTTCTCCGGCGTCCCGCAGGCCACCAGGTATCCGCCCTTCTTGCCGGCTCCTGGACCGAGGTCGATCACGTAGTTGGCGCGGCGGATGGTTTCTTCATCGTGCTCGACGACGAGCACCGTGTTGCCGAGATCGCGCAGGCGCTCGAGGGTCTCCAGCAGGCGCTGGTTGTCGCGCGGATGAAGGCCGATCGACGGCTCATCGAGCACATAAAGCACCCCGCGCAACTTCGACCCGATTTGCGTTGCCAGCCGAATGCGCTGGCTCTCGCCGCTCGAAAGCGTGGCGGCGGAGCGATCCAGGCTGAGGTAGCCCAGGCCCACGGCGTGCAGGAATTCCAGGCGCTCGGCGATTTCGTGCAGAATCCGCCGCGCCAGGATTTCCTCGCGCGCGTTGAGCTCGATTTTCGAGGCGACTTCCTGCGCTCGACTGATGGGCAGCGCGGTAAAGTCCGCAATGGAAAGAGCCGCCACCTTTACGGCCAGACTTTCGGGCCGCAGGCGCTTTCCCTCGCACTTGGGGCACGGAACCGCGGACATGTATTGGCCAAACCAATCGCGATAACTTTCGGAGGTTGTCTCCGCATACCAGCGCTCGAGCAGCGGGATGACGCCGACGAATCCTGTATCGCCGCGTCCCATTTCTGATTGTTTACCGTAGAGAATCAGGTTCTGAGTACGCCGCGGGAATTGGTTGAAGCGTGTCTTCAGGTCAAAGTGGAAGCGCTCGGCGGCGCGCGCCACGCTGCGCTGGAGGAAGGCAGAGCCCGCGCCCGGCCCCAGGCCGCCTTCGAGTAGCGGCCGCGACCAGTCCACGATGACTTTGGCGGGGTCGAAGGAATACTGGCTGCCCAAGCCGCGGCAGGCGTCGCAGGCGCCGTAAACGCTGTTGAAGGAAAACGAGCGTGGCTCAAGCGGGGGGATGTTGATGCCGCAGTGGACGCACGCCCATTCCTGCGAGTAAAGGTGCTCCTCGCCGTTGACGACCGCCACCTGGACGATGCCCTTGGCCAGTTTCATCGCCGTCTCGATCGAAGCGGCGAGCCTGCTTTCGATGCCCGGCTTGAGGAGCAGTCGGTCTACAACCACTTCGATGGTGTGGTTGCGGCGGCGGTCGAGCGGAATCTCCTCTTCGAGCTGATGGAGTTGTCCGTCCACGCGCGCGCGGACGAAACCCTCATGCGCCAACTGTTCGAAGAGCTTGCGGAATTCGCCCTTCCGGCCGCGCACGATGGGCGCGAGAATCATGATGCGCTCGGCGTTGTTGCCGTTGCCGTCGTGGCCGTTCTCGACCAGCGCCATGATGGAAGCGACGATCTGCTCGGTGGTCTGGCGGGCGATGCGGCGGCCGCACTCGTGGCAGTGCGCCGCGCCGATCGAGGAATAGAGCAACCGCAGGTAATCGTAGATTTCGGTAATCGTCCCGACCGTCGAGCGCGGACTGCGGCTGGTGGTCTTCTGATCGATGGAGATGGCGGGACTCAGGCCTTCGATGGAATCCACGTCGGGCCGCTCCATCTGGTCGAGGAATTGGCGCGCGTAGGCGGAAAGGGTCTGCACGTAGCGGCGCTGGCCCTCGGCGTAGATGATGTCAAACGCCAGGCTGGACTTGCCTGAGCCGCTTAACCCCGTCACCACGGTCAGGGTGTGGCGCGGAATCTCCACGTCGATGTTTTTGAGGTTGTGCTGACGCGCACCACGCACCGTAATTCGGTCGATCATCCGCCCTGTGCCCTACAGCGAGGAATTTCGATAGAACCCCAACCAACCATGCTAACCAGCCACGCCAAGGTCGTCAAGCGGATTTGGCCGGGGCATTGGCCAGTGGTTAGCGGGACGGGAATCTTAATCGCCAATTGATACGCTTGGTGACAACGTAGGCTGCGATGCCGACGAGGCCGCCGGCCAGTGCGTCGGCGGCGTAGTGGTAGCGGCCGTAGACGGTGGCGGCGGCGATGCTCACGGCCAAGACGATGAACACCACTCCAGTGCGAGGCAGATAGGCGCGGATGGCGAGCGCCATTGCCGTAACCGCCGCGACGTGGCCGCTGGGGAAAAGGCTGGCGCCGACGGCGTAGCGGCCGAGTATCCAGTGATTCATCCCGCGCAGGAGCGGCGCGACCGGCGGGCCGGGGAGGTCGCGAAACAGCTCGCGGGGCGGCGTGAGAGGGAAAAACGGGAAGAGCACATAGCAGGTGAGCACGGCCAGCAGGACTGTCGTCCAGAACTGCTCGATGGCTGTACCGTAGCGGCGCTCGATGAGCGCCGAATCGGAACTTTGGCCCGCGCTTGCTTCGGATCCGGCCCCGACCGCCGCTACAGCTATGACGCGTTCCTGAGCACCACGCATGGAAATCCGGCGTGCGAGATACAACGCGCCAATGCCCAGCGGCACGCTGGGGTAGCAGAGGAAGTAGGCGAACTCGAGATAGCGTTGCAGCCAGGGCGAGGTGGCCGCGAGCAGGCCTACAACCCACGAGTTTTTGAGCAGAGCGTCATCCAGGCGGATGAAGAGATAGTCCAGGTGGTGAGTGGGGTCGGGCGTAACGAACAGTCCCGATTCCCGGTAGGCTACGAGGATTAACACGCAAGGAATCCAATCACGGACGATCGCCAGGAAGGAACTTCTTTCCTCTGTCCCGAATCTGGCCAAAAGCATGACGATGCCGCACGCGACGAGATTTAGTCCCAACAAGACCAGGCGTTGGCGCAGCGACAGTGAGAAGAAAAACGAGGCGGTCGCGGCGTAAGCAAAGAAACCGAGCAACAGCCACTCCGGGATGCGCACACGCGGAATCGTCGATTCCTTTTTCATGCTATCCGTGATCGCAGGGAGAAGGGTCACTGTGGTATTCCTTGGCTACGCCACGCCACGGATGCAAACTGCACACCCGTACCGGCCATTTCCCAGAGCGCGTATTGGGCCAAACTTTACGACCAATGCGCCTTGCGTTTACAATAACATACACGAATCCTTCGGGCATGTCCTCGGGCCATTGCAGGGTTCGGATGACTTCCGCCTTCGTTTTCAGGCGGCGAGGCATACAAATGATTCGCATCTCTGTTTGAGCGAGCTATAATAGCGGCTCCGTACAGCTTCTCGGCCAAGGTGACCTGCCCTCCTCGCCGCCTGCACCGTAGGCCGGAAGTGCCAATGGCGCCCGCTCCGGGCAGCGGGTAATTGCCAAGTGAAAAGGAGGCGTCATGAAAACCTCTTTTGCGTGGATCGCCAGATTTACACTCGCAGCTTTTCTCGTGACGGGCATTGTCGCCCAAGCCGGGCAGAAAAAACAGGCTGCGTCTCTCCCTACCGGGACGCAAATCCAAGTGCGTCTCGCCAATCAGCTTGATACCGGAGAAACACCAGCCGGGCAAACTTTCGCCGGGACGATTGCGGAACCGGTCGTGGCAAACGGCAAAACCGTGCTGGCGCGAGGAGCGACAGTGCAGGGGCGCGTGACCGACGTGGTCAGCTCGGGCCGATTGAAGCGCCCGGCGTCCATCACGCTGGAGTTGACCTCGGTGCGAACAGCGCCGCTGCAGATTGATGGCAAGTCTCACCTCCTGCGCAATGCCGCGCTGATTGGCGGGGCCGCAGGAGCCGGCGCGTTGATTGGGGGAGCAACGGGCGGCAAGAAGGGCGCGCTACTCGGCGCCGCCATCGGCGCCGGAGCCGGAACCGCAACCGCGTATGTGACCGGCAAGAAGGAAATCGTCCTGCCACCCGAAGTCGTGCTGACGTTCGTGGCTGGGAGCGGCGGAGCCGCGCCCGCACCAGCCGCAACGCCGGCCACGGCGCAGCCGGTCGCCGGAGTGGCGCCGCGAAGGGCCGGAGACAACGAGGGCGGGGAGCGGAGGGCTGCCATGGCTGGCGCCGGTGAGGATGTGCCGGCACTCACGTTCTCCGATCGGGACCAGCGTTTGATCCGGCGCTATTACAGCGGAGGCGATGATGATGGTGGTGGCGGTCACGGTCGTGGCCGCGGCCGAGGGGGGCGGGGTCTGCCTCCGGGTCTGGCCAAACGCGGGGGCGATCTTCCTCCCGGGTTGGAGAGGCAGCTCCAGCGCAATGGGACGCTGCCCCCGGGGTTGCAGAAAAAGGTCGAGCCGTTCCCGGCCGAGCTTTCGCAGCGATTGCCTCGTCTCCCGTCGGGATATTCGCGTGTGATTGTCGAAGGCCGGGCGCTGATTCTGGACCGCAATAACACGATCTTCGACATCATGGCGATTATCCGTTGAATTTTGAACTCCGCGAAGTGGTATAAAGGCAAGCAGTAACGGCGCAACAAACCACTTTTCCAGGCGGCCAACTTGAGGTACGGATTTGCATCGAACCACTGGGGGCCGAGTGTGCGCCGCCGGAGCGCTTTTCTTTTGACGGAATTGCCGGTTTGATGGTCAAATGTAGGATTCGCTCAAAGTGACGAATGCTGCTCCGGAGGTAGTCATCGGAATGGGACGTTTGGAATTGATGCGACGGTTTGTAGCCTTGGCGCTGGCGGCAACAGTGACGACGGGTTTCGCCCCTGGGGTTTCAGCCCAGCAGAAGGCGGCACCTGCGGAGAGCGAGGAGTGGACTGTCCCGGAAGGCACGGAGTTCAAGCTCCAACTCCATTCCACGGTCAACTCCAAAACCTCCAAAGCCGGCGATCGTGTTCTCACCACATTGATTGATCCCGTGGCCATCGAGGACCGCGAGATTCTGCCCAAGGGCGTGCGGATTGACGGGCACGTCGGCGAAGTGAAAGAGGCAGGGCGCAAAGGCAAAGGCGGATACCTGTACATCGTGTTTGACACCGTGGAACTTCCGAACGAAGAGAAAGTCGCGATTATCGGTTCGCTGACGGAAATCTTCTCGAGTGAAGGCAGCGACGATGCCCTGGTCGGAGTGGAGGGCGAGCTCAAGGGACGCGGGCCGTCGCGCAAGAAGCAAGCCGCGATCATCGGTGTGGCGACCGCGGCCGGTGCGGCGGGTGGTATCGGAACCGGAATTGCTGCCGGCGTGGGAGGAATCCTCGCCGCCGTTATCCTGCCTCGGGGCAAGCAAGCCTCGCTGGCTGCCGGTTCGCTGGTCGGCATGCGGCTTGACCGTGACGTAACCTTCAGCCTTCCTGCCCAGAACGATTAACGAGAACCCCAACTGACACCAAAGCAGTCGCACGTACTTTCCCGCCGTCGGTAACGGGGTGAGAGCCCGCCGAGCGGCGCCCTACCGAGTCTGTGTGATAACCCGGCGGATTGCGAACTGTAGCGGCGAGGTCCTCATCGCCGCCTAGGGTTCTTCAAGGACTTCGGCAGTCAGAGATCCGTCAGCCGACGGACTACAACAACTGGATCCCAGTAATCACACAGACTCTACCGCCGTGCCTCTTCACAAGAAGCGGCCAAATCACTGGCGCCAGCGTTACGGGGCGGGCGGCTTCAGATGCGCGGCCTCAGGCAAGCTGAGAAGCTGCGAAGCGGGAACCAGCTGGATATCACCGCGCTCGAATTCCGGCAGGAATCGTCGCAGGGCCTGGATGGTGCTGGGGTGGGGATGCCCGATGGCAAGCGCCACGCCCTGCAACTCGATCACCCGGCGGAACTCCCGAAGCTGGCCAAGCGTGTAAGGCACCGTTTCAGTGTCGTCCAGGAAAACTGACCGGAAAAACGTGGGCAGACCCTCTCTCCGAGCCACCTCATAGGCGACGCTCTTTGGGGTCGTGCGGCTATCCACAAAAAACAGCCGGCGCTGGTCCAGCGCCTTGATGACCTCGCGCATCAGGGCGGGGTTAGACGTGGCGCGCGAGCCCATGTGGTTGTTCACCCCCGCGGCGTATGGGACTGATCCCAGATCCTGATCGAGGGTACGGTCCACTTCGGCCTCGCGCATGCCGACTCGAATCTCACCGGGACCGGGCCGGGCGGAGGATTCCGGCTCCATGGGCAGGTGGAGCATCACTTCGCGTCCGCCACGATGCGCCTCCTCCGCCGTTTTGGCGGAATGGGGGAGGTGAGGTAAGACGGAGAAGGTGAGCGGGTAAGGCAGGGAGAGCAACTCGTCTGCAGCGGGGAGATCCTGACCGAGGTCATCAATAATGATGGCGGCGCGGCGCAATTGGCCCACTTCCCGAATCAGCCATCGGCCAGCTGGCTGGCGTCCCCGCGCCAGGCGAATGTCCGCCAGGCGCCACCCCGCCGACTGACGGGCTGCCGCAACGCGGGTCTTCATCTCCAGGCCTTCCCGTTGTGCCTGCCCTTCCAGCGCGGAAAGCACCGTTGGGAAGACGGGGGAGGCTACAACCGCCTCGGCAGCGGCATCCGCGCGCCGGGGAGGGAAAGGCGCATAGGGCGGCTCCTTTACCCAAACCTGCCGGCCCCCGGCGCGCTCGATCGAATCTCTGAGACGCAAGGCGATCTGCCGGCGCTCGGGCTCAGCAAGCGGTTGCGGAGCCAGCCAGCGTCGCCATCCGTAGAATCCGAAGACAAGAATGGCAAGGCCGCCGAGGAAAGCGACTACCAAGGAGCGAGGAGGCGGTTTGAGGAGTCGGCGCTTGCTGCGTCTTGGAGAAAGACGGCGTGCCACCGATTAGGCGGCCTTTGCGGATTTTTGACTTAGGATTTCAATCGCCTTGCGAAGCTGTTGATCGTCCTTGCCGCCGAACTGTTCGGGCTCGTTCGGCTCACTGTCATCGTCGGCAGCCTTGTCCGCCGGCGATTCGATGACGGAAGGGGTCACGCCGTTGTCCTGGATGGCCTTGCCGTCCGGTCCGTAGTACTTGGCAACAGAGAGGAGCAGGGCTGACCCGTCGTCCAGTGCAATCACTTTCTGAAAGACGCCCACGCCAAAACTGCGGATACCAATCACTTCGCCCCGCTTGTTCCCCTGGATGGCTGAGGCAACCAGCTCCGCCGGGCCCGCCGTCGACTGGTTGATCAGGACGGCCACCGGGAGTTTGCACACTTCAGCGGGATTCTTGTTCGCGGCCAAATCGCGGCGGGGATAGCGTTGGCCCGAGAGGTACGCTACCAGCCCTTTCTCCAGAAAGAGGCTTGCGGTATCGACGGCTTCTTCGGGCTCGCCCCCGGCGCAGTTTCGCAAATCGAGGACGATCTTGTTGGCGCCGCCGGCGATAAGTTCCTTGAGCCGCCCGGAAATCTCCGTGGCTTTGCCCTTGTCGAACGTGGCCACGCGAATGTAACCGGCGGACTCCTCCAGCGCTTTCGAAACCACCGGCGGATAAGCCAATGGGGCGCGGGTGATCGGATACTTCTGCGGCTCACCGCGCGCTTCACGCACCAGCGTGAGCGTCACGGTGGAGCCGGCAGGGCCCGCCAGGAGGCGCTGGATTTGAACCACGGAGAGTTCTCGTGTGGCCGAGCTGTCCACGCGATCGATCAGGTCGCCCGCCTTCACGCCCGCTTTCTCCGCCGGACTTCCAGGAAGGACAGAAATGACCGTGGCAAATCCCAAGCGCTTGGCGATGAAGATGCCGACATTAGCGGGCCCGGGGTCGGGCTGGCGGAGGTATTCCTGGTATTCCTGCGGAGTAAAATAGGTGCTGTAAGGATCCAACGCTTCGAGCAGGCCGCGGATCGCGCCGCCGGTCACCCTCTTCAAATCCGGCTCGGTGACGTACTCATTTTTGATTCGGGAAAGGACTTCGCTGTAAACGCCCAGATTGCGGTAGGTTTTTTCAGAAGAGGAGTCGTTCTTGCCCAGCAGCCCGCCCAGGACTATATAGAAGACCACAACGCAAGAGCTTGTAATCAATAGGAATCGAACCCGATTACTCATGCGGACAGCTACTCCTTCGTCGCCCGGCGACAACCCTGATGACAAGCAGTATAACACGCCTGGCGCGCGAAGTTCTATCCAAGAAGGAAGAATCGCGCGTTCTTATGAGATGGATTTTCCCTCTCGGGAGATGCCCTTCTTGGGAAGCCGCGGCGCGACTGGTTTCTGGAAGAGGTCATGACGCTGGCTGGCGAGTTGCGACTTCAGCAGGCCGTATTTACGGCTCATGCGTTTGCCGAGTTTCTGGTTCAGGAAACGGCCTTTGCCCATGTGAAGCAGGAGTCAGGATTCAGGACCCCAGAACCCGGAACCCGGAACCTTCCCCTTTCGACGTGCTGGGTTAGTCCCTCATTCACCTTTCAGACTTCAGTCAAATACGTCTCCGACATGCGATCGTGCCACGTCAGGCTATCGCTATCGACCAGCGCCCAGATGAATCCCAGCATCAGCGCACTGATCGAAACCAAGTAGCCGAAGGCGCGCCAGAAGGCTTGTTGTGGCGAGGGTAGCCCACCGGTCTGGCTGCGCACTTCGATTCCTACCCAGAGAAGGCCGGGCGTCGTGGCCGTGAGGGCGGTGAATGCCCCGAAATAGCCCAGGATGAACACAACTGCAATGAATGCGAAAACCACAACATTGAGCGGTTGGGGAGAAAGGTGGCCGCCGGCCCGCCAAAAGATCAGTGCAAACAAGGCCGCGGCAACCACCAGCACCAGCGCATCGACCAGGCCGCCGAGGAAGCGCCGGCTGAGCGGAGCCAGGGCCAGCCTCGACATGTGGGCAGGCCCCCCGGCTTCCTCGACCAGGGGGTGGGAATCCAGGACAATCTCCACGGGGCGAGCCGGTGTCGGATCAGTCTCGAGCTCATAACCGGGGGAATCGAAAGGCGCGGCGTCGACCGCCCCGAAATCTGCGGGCCGATAGAGCGAGAGCGAGTCCATCGCCAAACCTGCCGTCTGTAGGACTTCTGGCTTTTCCAGAAGGACGTCCAGGGCGGCGCCGGGCTGGGGAAACTCGACGACGTTCGAGTCGGGAGTTTTCTCCGCCGCGGTCTGGCGCTCCGATTGAAAATCGAATTCCAGGTTGTCGTCCATGTCGGTCCGCCCTTTCATCCGCGCCCGCCGCCGGCGAAAATCCTCCACGCGCTGGCTGAGTTCCGCTTGCAGGGGCCCCGCGGCCACACCCTGACGAGATGCTTCATCAGGAATCGTAGGCGCGGTCGAGACGCGGCTCGGCGTCTCCCTTGAGTTTACCATCCCGGGCGGAGTAGTCTTCGGCGGAGGGAGGGAAGGCCGTGGCTCCGGCGATTGGGAATCTCGAGAAGTCGTGGCAGGTGTCGGGGCAGAGGTCGAGAACAGCCCCAAGATATGGGCCGCCCCCGCCGCCGGCTTGCCAGGGGCAAACGAATAGCCGCACTTCTTGCATTGGAGAATCCCAGGATAGCTGACAAACCCGCACTTGGGGCATTTCACGGAATTGCTTGCGCCCTCCAGGCAGCTTCCACCCGATCTTTTTGCATCTTAGCAAAACCGTGCATTACCGCAAAGCGCTTTCAAGTAGAATGGACGTTCTTCGCGCGCCCATGGTTTACATCTCCTTCCGGCAACGTCTGGCAACGCTTGCGCTGCGCGGGACGCTGAACCTGCTCGCGCTTGTCGTTCTCTTGCCCCCTCACCTCCGGGGACAGCAGCCTGAGATACCGCTGGAACTTCAGGATGCAGAATCCACGGTCAGCATCCGCGCCGATTCTCAGGAAAAGGACAAAGACACTTACCGCTTGCGCGGTCACGTCGAAGTGACCTACC
>CAZTHM010000040.1:0-15124 GCA_964613505.1 uncultured Acidobacteriota bacterium
GTATACGGCAGGTGGCAGACGGTAGACAGGGAACCAAGTTCCTTCCCCGTCTACCGTATGCCGTCTACCGATGTTGAGTTTCACACGTTCCGCGCCCAGTTGATGTTATTGCGCTTCCCGCGAGTCAAAGATGTACACCAGGCCCGCGGCCACGGTGTTCTGTGCGCCCGCGGGAGAATCGCCCTTGGTAAAGGTCGGTTGGTTGGAGTAATCGCGCCGGAATTCGAGCCGCGTCAGCAGGTGGTGCGCCACGCGGCGCTCGTAGGTTCCAGTGAATTCCTTGATCTGTTGCGCGGCGCCGGTCGTGAAGCCGTCGGCGTCGTTGTACCACTCGTAGCGCAGCGCGAAGGCGTTGCGCTCGTCGAAGGTGTAGCGAACATAACCCGCCCAACCCGTCCAGAACGCCGGATCGGCCAGGCCCACCATCCGGTCACCCCGTCCGTAGTCGTAGTTCACAACGAACGTGAGCTTGTCGGTGGGCGAAATCGTCACGACCGTATCGGAAAGCTGCCGCCGGTTCTGGTTGATTCCCGCAGTCTCCGGCCCGGCCATGTAGTTCTGCGTGAGACTGAACTTCTTGTGCGGCGTCCAGCCGAACCCCACCCCGTACGTCTTGCCGGAGTTGTTGTCCACGACGTTGTTCCAGCCATTCACCACGAAGCCGCCCAGGCTGTACTTGCTGTTGAAGGCGTACTTGGTGCGCAGGCCGAAGTGGTAAAACGGAATGGCGTAGGTGAAGAGAATCCCGCGCGAGTAGTTCCAGTTGTCCTTGGTCTCAATAACTTCTGCGCCATGCGGGGTTACGAACTTGCCGAAGTCAATTTGCAGTCCGTTCTTCCCCACCGGAGCGAGATAGGAGAAGTACGCTTCCTTGAGGTACTGGGCGAAATTGGGCTCGCCCGGCTCGACGCTGTTCACCACTTTCATCGCCTGGCCGAAGCCCAGCGCCACGCGGTATCCGAGGCGGCTATTGGAAGCGTCGGGAGTCTTATCCAGAATCAGCTCCACCATGTTGAGTGAGAATTGATTGGAAGGTCCGTCGAAGGCGCGGTAGGTCGAGGTGCGGTCGTGCGGCTGATTGAAGTTGTAACCGTAGTAGCCGTCCACAAAGCCGCTCAGGCTCGTGGAACCGAGGAGCGTCTTTACCAGCCCTGGTGAAGAGGCCGGCGGCGTAGTCTCCGACTGGGCAGCGACCGTGGAAGCCGCAGCCTCCGCATCCGGAGCCGAAACGGGAGCCGCTGCGCCAGCCGGCTCGGAAGATCCCTTCAGTTGCTTCCGCGCCGCGGCAAGCTCGGCCTGCAGCCGGTCGATCTGCTTCTGAAGATTCTCAAGCCGCTCGGTCATCTCGGCGGTCGAGCCCGCCGTGGAACTAGAATTCTGATCCTGTGCTCTGAGACCCGGAGAAACCAAACCCGCCAAGCAAACGCCCACTATAACCCGAAGGGTAAATCGAAGGCTTCTCATGCTCCTGCATTTCGCTTTCTCCCCCGTGTTGGTACGCGACCTCGCGTCACAAGATCGCGTCCAGCTTCTTGACCTGTGAATCAACAGTAGAAGTGCGGACAATTTGTCGTCAAGGAAATAGATTTTCTGAGAGAGATAAGAAAAAGTTGGCCAAGTCCGTTTTATCGCGGTGATAAGAAAAGCTCGCGTCGCCTGGCGATGCGGCTTGGGCGATAATCCCTCAAGTCCAGGGAGCATTTTGCCGAACACTAAGGATGAGAGGCTCGACAAAACAGCGCCGCAATTAGTCCCGCCTCCCAACCGCGTCGTGGCGCTGTCGGCCCCGGCGGCAGGTTCCTCCTAGCCTGCCGCCGGGGCCACTGCTTTTCCGTGTGGCGCTTTTTCGAAACGTCGGGTGGTGTTCTAATTTGGATGTAGCGCCGGGCTTCAGCCCGGCAAATGCCCCGATGAATCGGGGCGCTACGTGTGAAATTAGGAAACTACCAAACGCCGCTTCTGCTTCACATCTCCGGTCAAATCCATTACGATGGTAAGTTTGTATCCCGAAAGATGACAGCGTCTGAAGAGTTCACCGCTCCCATTCATCGCCGGAGGAAAAATCTTGTCTGAGGTGCGAGTTCGCTTCGCTCCCAGTCCCACGGGCTTCTTGCACGTGGGCGGAGCGCGCACGGCGCTCTACAACTGGCTCTTCGCGCGGCATCACGGCGGCGTCTTCATCCTGCGCATCGAAGACACCGACGTCGACCGCTCGAAGCCGGAGCTGACCACCGCCATCCTGCGCAGCATGGAGTGGCTGGGGCTCAACTGGGACGAAGGGCCGTTTCATCAGTCCGAGCGCCTCGATCGCTACCGCGCGCTGGCGGCGGAACTCGAACGTTCGGGCCACGCCTACCCGTGTTTCTGCACCGTGGAGGAACTCCAGGCCAAGCGCACCCGGGCCGAGGCCGAACGCCGCGCCTGGAAGTACGACGGAAACTGCCGGAACCTGCCGCCCGCCGCGCGCCAAGAGCGCCGCGCCGCGGGCCAGCCCCACGCGATCCGCTTTCGTGTGCCCGAATCGGGCAAGACGGGATTTGACGATCAGGTCTTCGGTAATATTGAAGTTGAGAACACCGATATCGAAGACTTTGTCTTGCTCCGTTCCGACGGCCATCCCACCTATCATCTGGGCGTCGTGGCCGACGACCTCGACATGCGCGTGACGCATGTCGTGCGCGGCGCCGACCACATCTCGAACACGCCCAAACAGATTTTGATGTACCGGGCGCTGGGCGCGGCGGTTCCGATCTTCGCGCACCTGCCGCTGATTCTCGGGCCGGACAAGCAGCGGCTCTCGAAGCGCCACGGCGCGACTTCCGTCGAAGCCTATCGCGACCAGGGAATTCTCCCCGCAGCGCTGGTGAATTTTCTCGCCTTGCTCGGCTGGACTCCGCCGGGCGGCAAGGAAATCGTGCCGCTCGACGAAATGGTGAAATCGTTTGAGCTGACCGCGGTCTCAAAATCCAACGCCGTCTTCGATCCCGAGAAACTGGCCTGGATGAACAGCGAATATCTGCGCGCGCTGCCGTCCGAGCGATTAATGCCGCTGGTCAGAGAGGAACTGGAGAGCGCGGGATTGCTCGGGGGAGAAAGGAGTCAGGAGTCCGGAGCCAGGAGTCAGGATCAGAACGAAACTCAGCTTGAGGCGTCCGTTCGACTGCTTCAGACGCGGGCGCGTTCGATCAGGGACTTTTCCGGCGCGTGTCGCGCCTTTTTCTCGGACCAGTTCGACTACGACCCCGAAGCCGTGAAGAAATTCTGGCAGGACGCTTCCCTGCCCGGCCTGCTTTCCGAGCTTGCCGAGCGGATGGCAAAGGCTGAGCCGTTCGATGTTCATGAAACCGAGAAGGCGCTGCGAACTCTTGCCGAAGAAAGAGCGGTCAAGGCGGGATTGCTGATTAACGCCAGCCGCCTGGCACTGACCGGACAGGCTGTGGCGCCGGGTTTGTTTGAGGTGATGGCCGTGCTCGGGCGCGAGCGGGTGGTGGGGCGGTTGCTTCGGGCGGCGAAATTTCTGCGCACGTAGCGCCGCCCTTCAGGGCGGCAGATGCCCCGCTCCCCGCCAGTCGGCGGGGACTGGTTCCGCCGGGCGCTACTTCCGTTCAAACTTCTCAATCAAAATCACCGCCACCGCCGCCACGGTGGCCACGATTTCGAGCACGCGCTTGACCTTTTTCAGAGACAGCATGGCGGCTAACCTCCCACCGGCAGCCAGATTTTCCCCGGCAGTCTTTCATTCTCTCCCTCGAGGCTGAGCACGCTGCCGCGAATACCGCGCGGGAAAACCTCGAGGATTCCGACGCAGCGCGGCAACGAAAAGCGCTGCTGCCCGGCGCTGCCGGGATTGAAGAACAGCTTGTGCCCCATGGTCAGCAGGCAGGGTTTGTGGCTGTGGCCGAAGATCAGAACTTTCGCGGCGTCGGCAAAAGTTTTCAGGAAGGCGTCGCGGCGCTCGGGCTGCGTCTTTCCCAGGAGCGCGCCGTCCGACCACGCTTCCAATTCCGCCTGCGGGATGGGCAGTTGATGGCAAACCTCCACCTGCACGCCCTCGAACCGCTTGGCCAGCGCCGGTGGGAGTTTCAACTCCACGGGGTCCACATTGCCGCGCACGGCGTAGACCTTGGCGATGCGTCCCAACTCGTCCAGGACTTCCTGCGAGCCCACGTCACCGGCGTGCAGGATGGCGTCCACTCCCGCCAGCAACTCCGGCAGGCGCGGCTCGAAGTAGTCGTGCGTATCGGAGACCACTCCAATCTTCATCGGCTCTCCTCAGCGATTCCGATGCCCCGGCCCGCGGGGCGGTTGAGGCTGATACTAACGGCGGAAGGCTCCAAGGTAAAGCGCAAATCGCGCCGGGCGCTGCTTCTCCGCGCTTTGGCCGGTTGCGCTACTTCCGCGCTTCGGCGGGAATTTCCGCGACGATCTTCCGGGCGAGATGCTTCGACGTTTCGCAAGCCGGATGTTCCACGCGGCAGGCCGCGACGCTCAAGCCGCAGCCGCATGTGCAGGGTTCCATGTTCATCCGATAGAGGGCGCGATTCTTCTGCGCAGCGGACAAGCCGGTGAGTGGCGGGTCAAGGATCTCGGTGACATTGGACGGCACGAATTCCCGCGCCACCTTGGGGCAGTCCACCGGCAGAGGTTCGAGCGGTGCGGGAGTGAAATGCACGCGCCTGGGGGCGATGGCCCAGCTCAGCGCGGCGAGCAGGCCAATCGTCACGACAACCGCGGCCACCGCGCCTCGCGAGGGGCGGGCAGGCCGGCTTGGTTGCGTGTCAGTCGAGCTGGACATGGTTGAAGACATCCGCGTTGGTGTGCTTCACTGGAGCGCCGCGCCGCACCACCTTCACGACGAGGTTGACCGGCACGGTCTTGGGCGGCAGGCAGGCGTGGTCGTTGCAGGCCTGGTAGTTGAATTGGCCCTTCAGCGCGTACGTCCCGGGGCGCGCCTTGCGATCCACCTTGAGCAGCGCGCCCACGGTGAGCGCTCCTTCGTAAACCGCAAGCTGCGTGTCGGAGAAGGCGAACTTCTTCATCTGCCCTTTGGGGTACACAACTTTTTCAACGCTCACCTGGCCGGAAGGCTCGATCTTCCACTCCGTCGGAATCAGGTAATCGAGTGTGGGCTTGTGATCGTTGATATGAAACCCTGGCGCGATCTGGGCGAGGGCCGCCACTTTGATGTTGGAGCCGGGGCGAACTCCGTCGGCGCCAATCGCCGTCTTCACTTCCACGACGGGCCCCGAGGTTTGCGCGGGTGCCCCGCCACTGAGTGCGAACATCGCGATCAGGACCAGACCAACTTGCCGGGTGCTTCGAATTGCGCTTTTCTGCATCTTCCTCTGTTTCCTCCGCTACACCGTGGGCTTGATGAACTTTTCCAGTTGTTCGCGCGCCAGCCGTCGGCTGACGCCGCAGGAGCGATCATCGGTCCGGCACTTGAGGAGATTGAGCTTGCAGCCGCAGTTGCACGGCTGCCCTTCCAGGACCTTCTTGAAAACCGCCACCTGCGCGGGCTTGAGCTGGGAGAGGTTCACGCCCGGCACTTCCGAGTCGATCTCAGCGGGATCGCCCAATTCAATCTGTTCCGCTGGCCGGACTCCTCCCGCCTGCTTGAACTCCGCCGCTTCCGCGGTGGCCTGGGCGCCCAGCAACTCCTTGATCTCCTCTTCGAACACCGAAACGTCCGTGGCGCCCGAGTGCTTGGAATAGATGCGCCCGTCCCGCCCGATCAGGAACGTCGTGGGCAGCCCTACGATGCCGCCGAAAAGCTCAACGAGCCGCGAATCGCCCGGCGCCACGGCGTAATTCATCTTGAAATCACGATAAAAGGCGCGCACAGACTCTGCATTATCGTCAATATAGATACCCAGAACGACCAGGCCTTGATCGCGATAGCGGTCCTGGAGCTGGATGAAACCGGGGATCTCGATCCGGCAGGGACCGCACCAGCTCGCCCAGAAATCCAGCAGCACGATCTTTCCCTTGTAGTCGGCGAGTTCCAGCTTGCGGCCGTTCAGGTCGATCAGCGAAAAGGCCGGAGCCATCGGCCGGTTGCCCGCCGCTTTGGCCGTGTGCACCATCGTGGCGGGCGCAATCCAGTACCGGTTGACAAGGTAGAGGCCCGCCACCACCACGACGGCCAGCACCGCGCCCAGCAAGACTTTGCCTTGTTTCACTGAATCACGCTCCTGACTTCAAGCCACGGCTGTCGCGGCGGCCCCGCTCGGGGCAGAACCTGCACAAACGCTTTCACCAATGTGGCGCCCTGAACGGCAAAGCCCCGGAACTTCATCCCCGCGCGCGTCGTGGTTCCGGGATGGCGGAAACGTCCGGGCTCGCCTCGATACGCCTTCCGCGAAAGTAAATCGTCAAACCCGCCGCCGTCCCGAGCGCCAGCAGCGCGATAAACTGCGAGGTCGAAAGCAAGTGCCCGAACACGAAGCCGCGATCCTCGTCGCCGCGCAGAAACTCGATGAAAAACCTGGCCACCCCGTACAGAACCAGGTGGAGAACGAAAATCTGCCCATCGTAAGTTTTGTGCCGGTAGCGCCACACCAGCACGGCGAAGATCACGAACATGGCAAGCGATTCGTAGATCTGCGTTGGGTGCAGTGGAATCCCCAGTGGCGTCCCGGCTACCTGGTGGGCAAACGGGTCGCTGAAGACCACTCCCAGAAACGAGTCCGTCGGCTTGCCGTAGTCGCACCCGGCGGAAAAGCAACCCAGCCGACCGATTCCCAACCCCAGCGCGATGCTCGGCGTGTAGACGTCGAAGACTTTCCACATCGGGAGGCGATGCACCCGCGTGTACCACAACGCGAAGAGAACCGCCGCCGCGAAGCCGCCATAGAAAACGCCGCCCGCCAGCAGCGTCGTCCGGCTGAGAATCTCTCCGGGATTCTGCGAGTAGAAGCGCCAGTCCGTCAGCACCATCAAAACCTTCGCGCCGACCAGCGCCACCACGATCAGCCAGGTGCAGAAGTCCAGCAGTCGGTTGCTGTCGAACCCTTCCTGGCGCCCGCGCCGGTTGATCGTAACCATCGCCGTGATCAGCGCCATGACCAGCAGGACGCCGTAAGTCGGCAGCCGGAAGAAACCGAAATCGATAAGGATGGGATGCAAATGAGCTCCAAGAAGCTATCAGCAATCAGCTCTCAGCGGTCAGCAAGACGCTCCGAAAGAAGCAATCAGCAGTCAGCCATCAGCTTACAGCTTGCCTCGTTTTTCTTGCTGACAGCTGATCGCTGACGGCTGAAAGCTTTTCTTACAACGTAAACACATTCAGGAAGTTCAAATACCTCGAAATGGTCCCCAGCCGGTTGAACGCCATCAGAAAACCGATGGCAATGAGGAGCACTCCGGAAAAAATCTCGACCATTTGCAGGTGCTTCCGAAAACCGCCATAGAACTTCATGAATTGGCCGAGCCCGACCCCGGTGAGCACAAACGGGATCGCCAATCCCGCAGAATAAACTCCCAGCAGGAACATTCCCTGGAAAACCGTTTCGCGCGTGGCGGCCAGCGCCAGGATGCCGGTGAGGATCGGCCCGATGCACGGTGTCCATCCAAACGCGAACGCGAACCCCAGCAGAAACGATCCCCCCAGGCCGCGCTTGGGCGCGCCGGTGTTCAGGCGCGCTTCGCGGTAGAGAAACGGAATCTTCACCAAACCCGTCAGGTGCAGCCCGAAAATGATGATGACGATTCCGGCGACGATGTTGAAGATCGTCCGCCGCGCCACCAGGAAGTTTCCCACCGCGGTGGCGGAAGCGCCCAGCGCAATGAAGACCACCGAAAAACCTACAACGAAAGCGAGCGAGTTGCGAAAGATCCGAGCCATCAGGCCCGGCCCGGCGCCCGCCTTCAATTCCTCGATGCTTTCGCCGGACAACATTGAGATGTAGCCCGGAACGAGCGGCAGCACGCAGGGCGAGAGAAACGAGACCACGCCCGCCACGAAGGCAATCGGAATGCTGAGTCCCTGGGTCATCGTCCGTCAGTTCCTCGGAGGCCGCTCATTACTCATTGGAGGCTTGCGCTCCTGGGCCGGTCACATCGGTGTAAAAGCTGTCAGCATTCAGCCATCAGCGTTCAGCGTTCAGCAAGCCAAAAGATTCCTACTCTCTACTGGCTACTTCCCGCGTCCGCCTTGGGATCGTCCGCGCCTTGCCGTGCCCGAAACTTCAAGTGTATCATAGCCAATTCTGGGCGCGAGGCGGAAGGCGCCGTAGGGGCGCGGCTCGCCGCGCCAAAGGCGGAAGGGGAGACGAATCAGTCTTGTTGCGCGCCATCATATTTGACTTCGACGGGGTCATTGTCGATAGCGAGAATCTCATCTTCCAACTCACCCAGCAGATGGCCGCCCAGGAAGGCTGGACGGTCAGCGAGACGGAATACTTCCGCGACTACCTGGCGCTGGACGACCGCGGCATCATCGAGCACCTCTACCAGAGCCACGGGCGGCCCGTGGACGCCAAACGGCGCGACGAGCTGATCGCCTGGAAGTTCCGAGCCTACCAAGAGATCATCCGCGACGGACTCCCAGCCATGCCGGGCGCGGTGGAGTTCGTGCGGCGGGCGGCGGCGCGCTTTCCCCTGGCGATTGCCAGCGGCAGCCTGCGCGTGGAGATCGAACACCTGCTCACCAAACTCGGCCTGCGCGAGAAGTTTGCCCTCCTCGCCACCGCCGACGACTGCGCGCGCTCCAAGCCCGATCCCGAGGTCTACCTCAAAGCTCTGGGGCGATTGAGCAGCGTGGCGGCACTCCGGGGAGCACCACTACTAGCCTCGGAATGCCTGGCGATCGAAGACGCGCCACTGGGGGTCGTCGCCGCCCAAGCCGCGGGGATGAAGTGCCTGGCACTGGCCCACAGCCAGCCGCAAGACCAGCTTCGTCACGCCGATTGGGTGGCGCGCCAGTTTGCCGATGTGGACCTCGAACTGATCGAGCGGCAATTTGTCCGGGCAACGGTGTGAGCCTAACAGGCAGGCAGATGGACCGGCTCCACACTTTCCCCGACTAGACCCCTAGGATACCCCTCCAGAGCGCTGGAATGCCCCTGGAATGTACGGAACGGCCTCTGCCATGTTCTCATAGCCTAAATCCCTCGTTCAAAGGCCAGGAAACGCCCGCAGCGCGGTTTGTGGCAAAGCGGACATTGTGTCGCCCTCGGAAGGGCCGCGGCCAAACCTTGGGAAACAAAAAGGGGCGACCCGACTAGCCTGAGTCGCCCCTGTGCGGCCGTCCGGGAGGATGGCGGTCAGCCGCGGGTCATCTTGTTGTAATGGAGCATCAGCCCGTCCGAGGCTGCGGGTTCGGGCTTCTCGATGGCCTCGAGCGCCACGATCTGGTAGCCGGACGCGGTAACTTCGGTGCGGCGGAACGCCGCCGGCTCGACCTTGATGCTGACCCGCCCGCGGTCTTCGAGCAGGAAATTCTCCGCCTGCTTGACGCTGGGCAGGCTGGAGAGCTTCCGTCCCCAGACCGATTCCCCGCCCACCACGGCGCGGCTCTCGGCTTCCATGACGTAAGACCGCAGCAGTTTCGGCCAGTACCGGCGGAAGAGGTCGGGCGTTGGGAAGACATCGCTCCAAACGATTTCGCCGTTGACGGCGACGACCACGCCCACGGGACTTCGCCCGCGAATCTGCTCGCGCAGTTCGCGTTCATAGTCGGCCTGGATGGACTGAGCGGCTTCCTCGATGCGGCTCTTGGCGGCCGGGCTTTCCAGGACGTGCTTGTAATCTTGAGTAGGAGAGCCTGCTGCCCCCATGGCATCTGCGGCTCGCGCCACCGAATTCCAAACACCTTGCTGGCTCTTGTTGGCCTGCGCCTCCAGGCGAATCTGCGGGTGCGCGATCGCCTTGGCGGAACCGAACCCCCCGCCACCCGCCGTCCAGCGCCCGTGCTCGACGCAGAAGACGGTGAGCGGCACGGGATCGCTCTTGGGCGGCACCACGAGGTCGGCGCCGATAATACGGTTCTGCTTCCCGCCTGAAACCACTTCGCCGGCCAGGAGCAACAACGGCCGCGAGGACTCGTTCACAAGGACGAGTTCGTTGACGCTCGCTCCGCCGCCTTCGGGATATTGTTCGACTTGCGGCGGCCAACGGCGGGCATCGCGCCGGCGATAGATCGCGCCCTGCAATTGCCCGCGCTCGAGAATCTTGACCGAGCCCGAGGCCACACCCTCGTCCAGCGTAAGAAACGCCGACGTGTCCGCGCCCAGGCTCGAAACCACGGGATAAATTGTGAGGTTGTGCCGCGTGATGGGCTCGAGCACTTTCCAGCTCTCGCGGAACTCACCCACGCCCGCTCCTTTTGGGATTGCCACCGGCCTCGGGCAAACCATGTGCGCCACGAGCGGCGACGCCAAAACCAGAAATACCAACCCTGCCAGAACTGAATCCTTCCGCATCGTCTGCCTCCTCCGCCCGCGACTCGCGGCCCGGGCGGCTGTCAGGTGGAGAACGGCGCGAGGGCTGAGGCTTGCAAAAATGTTTTGGCACGGCCCTCGTGCGACCTCTAAACCTGCTGACTCTCCTCGCGCTCATAAAGAGCCGCTACAGCACTTTATTTCTCCTGCAAGAAGGACTAGGCTGGGCGTTCTAATAGGGTTGGGACGGAACTCTCGATTCGGAAGGTGAGCCATGCTGAAGAGATACAAAGGTTGCTCCATGCTCGTCGCACTGGCGCTGGGACTATTGATCATCGCCCCTCAGGCTTTCGCCCAGAGCGCGCAGACTTCGACGGAACAAGATCAGAAGGAACTTGCGGTCACGGTCTATAACTCCAACGTCGCTCTCGTGCGCGACGTCCGGCGCGTCAAGCTGCCCGCAGGGGTGATTGATTTGCGCTACATGGACATCGCCGCGGCGGTCAATCCGGCGACGGTCCACATCGTTTCGCTGACCGCGCCCAAAGAATTGATAGTGCTCGAACAGAATTACGAGTACGACCTGCTGAGCCCGCAGAAGCTCTTGCAGAAATACGTGGGCAAGGAGCTGACCCTGGTGCGCATGGTGAGCGAGAACAACTCGACCAAGGAAGTTCCCGTCAAGGCCACGCTGCTCGCGTACAACGAGGGCCCGGTGTGGAAAGTGGGCGACCAGATCATCACCGGCATGGGCGCGGACCGCTACGTCTTCCCCGACCTTCCGGAGAATCTCTACAGCAAGCCGACGCTGGTCTGGATGCTCGATAACCGGCACGCGGGCGAGCAGACCGTCGAGGCGTCGTACCTGACGAACCAGATCAACTGGAACTCTGATTACGTCCTTACCGTAGTGCCCGACCAGAAAGCCGCCGATTTGAACGGTTGGGTCACGATTGTCAACAACAGCGGCACAGCGTTCAAAAACGCGATGCTGCAACTGGTGGCCGGCGAACTCCACCGCGTCTATGAGCGGCGCGATATGGCGGTGGCGAGCAGAGTGATGAAAGCGGCCGAAGCCGCCGCGCCGCAGTTCGCGGAAGAGGGTCTTTCCGAATACCACCTCTACACGCTCGAGCGCCGCACCAACATCATGAACAACGAAACCAAGCAGATCAGCCTGCTCGCCTCAACCGGCGTCAGCATCGAGAAGGTGTTCGAGGTGAACGGTCAGCAGTTCTACTATCACAACCAGCAGCGGCCCGGGCAGCCGCTCAAGGATCCCGTGAACGTGCGCATCAAGTTCAAGAACTCGCAGACCAACTCGCTCGGGCTGCCGCTGCCGGCGGGGACAGTGCGCGTTTATCAAGGCGATTCCAAGGGTCGCGTGCAGTTCATCGGCGAGGATCGCATCGACCACACGCCCAAAGACGAAACCCTCGACCTGCTGATCGGCAACGCCTTCGATATTGTGGCGGAACGCAAGCAGACGGATTTCAAGTCGTGGGGTCCGCACACTTACGAGATGGCATTTGAAATCGCACTGCGCAATCACAAAGCGGAACCCATCACCGTGTTCGTCAACGAACCCATCGGTGGCGACTGGACGATGCTCGATTCCACCTACAAGTGGGAAAAGACCGCGGCCTTCGCCGCGCGCTTCACCGTGCCGGTGGCCGCCAACGGCGAATCGATTTTGAAGTATCGCGTGCGCGTGAGGTGGGACTAGGGTCGCGCTGTAGCGCCGGGCTTCAGCCCGGCAAGCGAGCTACCGCCCCGAAGGGCGGCGCTACACAATCAACATGCAGTCGCCGTAGCTGTAGAAGCGATAGCGCTCGCTGATGGCGTGGCCATAAGCGCGCAGTGTCAATTCCCTGCCCGCGAAAGCGGAGACCAGCATCAGCAGAGTTGATTTTGGCAGGTGGAAATTGGTGAGCAGCGCGCCGATGATGCGGAACTGAAACCCGGGAGTAATGAAGAGGCTTGTCTCACCGCGTCCCGCCCCGATTTGCCCGTCGTGTTCGCGCGCCACGTGTTCGAGCGTGCGCGCGCTGGTGGTGCCGACCGCAACAACGCGCCGGCGTTCCTCGATCGCACGATTTACGGCCGTCGCCGCAGCCTCAGAAACCTCGTACCGCTCGGGCTCCATTCTGTGATCTTCCACATTCGCGGCGCGGACGGGCTGAAACGTTCCGAGCCCCACGTGCAAAGTTATATCACACGTCTCGATATTACATAATCGCAGCTCATTCAGAATTCGCTCCGTAAAGTGCAAGCCCGCCGTCGGCGCCGCCACCGCGCCGCGCACCTTGGCGTAGACAGTCTGATAAGTCTCGCGATCAGCGGATTCGTCGGCACGGTGAATGTAGGGCGGCAGCGGCACGTGACCCAGCCTGTCGATGGCGGCGTCGGTGGAACCTTCTCGCACCCGCAGGCGAACACGGCGAATTCCGTACTCGCCACGACCCAGGACTTCCGCCTCGAGTTCTCCGTCGCCGAAAATCAAAACCTCTCCGGTGCGAATCTTGCGCCCCGGATGGACGAGCCCTTCCCATTCGTCTCCGCCCACCTGCCGCGTCAGCATCAGTTCAACTTCGCCGGTCAGGTGCTCGCGCGCGGCGGGATTGTGCTTGCCGATGGGCTGCGCCGTCGTTCCGCGCCGGTGGCCGAGCAGGCGCGCGGGAAACACTTTGGTGTTGTTGAAGACGAGCAGGTCGCCGGCGTGAAGTAGGCGCGGCAACTCGCGGAACGCGCGGTCCACAAACATTCCGGCGGCGCGGTCGAGCACCATCAGGCGCGAGGCGTCGCGCGCATCGAACGGCCGCTGCGCGATGAGTTCCGCCGGAAGTGGGTAGTCGAATTCCGCAAGGAACATTCCTTCTGCATTTTACGCCGAGATGTCTCGCTTCGCCTTGCGGCGTCGGATTTTCTGCGCGGCAATTTCGCAGGCGTGTGATAGATTTTCTGCGTGGACCATCCGAGTGTGACCATCGCCGCCCGCGGCATCGAGCGGATCACTTCCGGCCATCTCTGGATTTATCGCGCCGACGTTTCGCACGCTTCCGACGCCGGACCTGGCGACATCGTTCGCGTTGTCGACCGCAGGAAGCGCTTCTGGGGCCAAGCACTTTACAGTGACAAGTCACAAATCACTTTGCGGATGCTGACGCGAGAGAGCCGCCCTTTCGATCGCGGTTTCCTGGCGGAGCGGATTCGCGCCGCCGCCGCCTACCGCGAGCAAGTGGTCAGCGGGGCAAACGCTTATCGCCTGGTGGCAGCGGAAGGCGACCTACTGCCTTCGCTCATCATTGATCGCTACGCCGATTGCTTCGTGATGCAGACGCTCAGCCAGGGAATGGAACGGCTGAAACCGATGGTAGTGGAAATCCTGAAGGAGCAATTCGCGCCGCTCTCCATCATCGAGCGCAACGACGCGGCGGTGCGCGCCCTGGAGGGATTGCCGGAACAAGTTGGAATTCTTGACGGCGAGGACGTCAGTGAAGTCGTGGTGGAAGAGGGCGGCGTCAAGTTCGCCTATGACCTGCAACGCGGACAGAAGACCGGCGGCTTTCTCGACCAGCGCGAGAATCGTGCCGCGGCGCGCCAATACGCGCGCGGGCGGCTGCTCGATTGTTTCACGTATGCGGGAGGGTTTGCCGTCTCGCTCGCCGCCCAATGTGAATCCGTGCTGGGAGTGGAATCCTCCGCGGAAGCGTTAAAGCTCGCGCGCCGCAATCAGGAGTTGAACCACCTCACCAACATCGAGTGGGTGGAAGCGAACTGCTTCGACTTCCTGAAAGCCGCCGACCAGGAAGGCCGGCGCTTCGACACCGTCGTGCTTGACCCGCCCGCCTTCGCCCGCCAGAAATCCAATCGCGAGTCGGCGCTGCGCGGCTACAAGGAGCTGAACCTGCGCGCGCTGAAGATTCTCAATCCCGGCGGTTTTCTGCTCACCTGCTCATGCTCGTTCCACGTGAGCGAGGCCGATTTGCTCGAAACCATCGCCAGCGCCGCGCTCGACGCGCATCGCACCGTCGCGGTCGTCGAGCGGCGAACTCAGTCGCGCGACCATCCCATCCTGCTTACCGTCCCCGAAACCCACTATCTAAAGTGCCTGATCCTGCGAGCGCTGTAGCGCCGGGCTTTAGCCCGGCAGATGCCGCTCTGAAGGCCGGCGCTACATGTCAACTTACATCCGCTCTGTCACCCCCATGGCCCCATGTATAATGGAAAATCTGTATTTCTATCCAGGGGAGCGTGGCGGGGTGAAATACTCGAAGAGGGTTGCGAAGCGTCCGGCGTGGGAAGGAATCGGCTGGCTCGCCGTCGCGGCTTTGGCTATCGCGCTCGGCGTCGGCCACCTCGGCGCCAAGGAAAGTTCGACTGGATATTCCGCGAAAGAATTTCAGGAGGCCGTCAAGTACTTCGCCAGCGACGAACTCAAAGGCCGCGGTGACGGCACGAAGGAACTCGACAAGGCAGCGGCGTACATTGCCAAGCGTTTTCGCAAATTCGGGCTCCAACCCGCCGGCGACAACCGCACTTATCTCCAGCATTTCATGATGACCGTGGGTGCGAAGCTCGGGCCGAAGAATTCGCTCGCTTATTCGAACGGCGCGCGGAAAACGCTCGTTCCCCAACAGGATTTTGTTCCCTTTAGTTTTTCTGCCGACGGCTCGTTCGATGCTCCCCTGGTCTTTGCCGGCTACGGCATCACCGCTCCGGACCTGCATTACGACGATTAC
>CAZTHM010000041.1:0-15062 GCA_964613505.1 uncultured Acidobacteriota bacterium
TCATCAACGTCAATCAACTCAACGAGGTGCGTGAGGCCGAAGCGGGCCTGGCGGAACTGAGCGACGCGGTGGACACCGTCATCTGCATTCCCAACGAGCGTCTGATGCAGTACGTGGACAAGGGAACCAGCTTCTTCGAGGCGTTCCGCATCGCTGACGACATTCTCCGCCAAGGCGTGCAAGGTATCTCTGACATCATCACCATAACAGGCATTATCAACCGTGACTTTGCCGACATCAAAACCATTATGGAAGGCATGGGCTATGCGGTGATGGGCACGGCGGAAGCCTCCGGCGACAACCGCGCCGTCGAGGCGGTCAACAAAGCCATCGCCAGCCCGCTGCTTGAAGACGCTTCCATCAACGGCGCGCAGGGCATCCTGCTCAATATCACCGGCTCGAGCAAGCTGACGCTTTTCGAGGTTCACGAAGCATCAACCATCGTGCAGAAGGCAGCGGCGGAAAATGCCAACATCATCTTCGGAGCTGTGCACAGCGAGGAGATGAAAGACGCCGTGCGCGTTACCGTCATCGCTACGGGCATCAAGCCGGAGAAAATGGGGATGAGAGCGCGCGGGGCCTATTCGCCCACCGTGCGCTCCGTGCAGCAGACCGTGAAGAACGTGATGATGAAGAAAGAAAAACTGCCCATCGAAACCGCCACCGTCGTGCCCCCGCCCGTCACGACAGAAATTCCCGACGACGACCTGGACGTCCCCGCCTTCATGCGGCGCAAGAAACCGTAGGGCAGCGGCACATTCTGCAATCGCGACGTAGGGCCGGGGCCCGCCCCGGCCTTGGTGTTTTTGCGACGTGGCGGTGGTTTTACTCAAAAAACGGATTGCGCAGAGGCGGCACGGATTCCGGAGGCTCTTTGGAAACCCGCTCGATTTGCCTGGTTAGCAGCTCGATGATTCTGTTTCCCGGTGGAGAATTCGTTCGAGCGACCTCATAGGCGCGGATCGTCTCGCCGCGCAGGCCGTGTTTGGCGCGCCGGTTGCCGAGTTCGAGGGCGACGAAGAAGGCCGTGGGATCGCTCTCCATCGACTCGACGAGCAGCTTTTCCGCCTTCGCCTCGTCGGGCTGGGGGCCATACAGGAGCTCCAGGGCGCGGTAGAAAAGTTTTGGCCCTTTCACCCACCCCGCAGGAAACGTCCCGCGAAAGACAAACAGGTTTCCGAAGCGAGCCGCCGGCTGAACCTTGCGCAGCGCCGCCTTGTCCCAGTACGCCGCCGGAGCCAGATGCACCGCGCCGACCAGAAATGTCGCCGTCACGGTGTCCGACGCCTCCAGCGCATCGAAATCGCGCGGACTCTCGCCCATCCAGTGAATCTCACGTCGCTGCATCTCCTGGCGGTTGACGTTATAAGAAATGTAAGGCCGTTCGCCGGAGGGTTTCAACACTTCATTATAGTATTGAACTAATTCCAATCTTCGCTGCGCCAGGTCAACACCTTCGTCGTTGAAGTAGCGATAGGCATTTGCCCCGCCGCCGATGAGTTCGTTGTAATACTCCCACGGCCGCAGCACCGGGATGGCTGAGACCAGCGCTGCGACCAAGGCCAGCGCGGCTAAGCCCCGCAGCGGGGGAGATTTCGTTTCAATCGCCTTGCTCAGCGCGGTTCCGCCAAAGAGCGCCAGCAGCGGAACCAGCGGCAGCGCGTGCCGGATTCCGCCATACGCCTTGCCAGAGCCAAGGGCGAGCAGGAACAGCGCCGCAAGCGCTGCCGCTCCGGCAAGCGGAATCAGCCTCTCTCTTTCCAACTTTCCACTAACCAAGAGAAACAAGCCGATGGCTGAAAGGGCAATCAAACCCAGCGGGAGCTTGACCAGCAAGACTCCGGGGAAGAAATAAACGGGCACGCGGTCGTAATGCTGCCGGCCAAATGCGAACAGATTATCGACGCGCCCTTCGATTCCCGCGCGCACGGTATCGGCCAACCCCCAGACGTAGGCGCGCGGCATCAGGTGGCCCTTGGACATCACCTGCAAAGCAGCTTTGAAGGTTGAAGAGCGAAGATCGCCGATCTTCTCGGCCAGCGGGCGATTGAAGACGTCCCGGCCGCGCGGGCTCTCATCGAATCGAAAACGATAGAAACCCCACAGGAGGATGAGCGCGCCGGCCAATACCGCTGCAACCATACCCTTTCGGCGGAGGACGACTCGCGCGCCGCTGCTCTGAGGGTCTTTGGCGGATCGGCTGAAATTGGCGAGCACTGCGCCAAGAAGGGCAACCGCGGCCAACGTAATCAAGCCCGAATGTTTTGCCGCCAGAGTAAGACCAAGAAACAAAGTTGCCAACAGCAGGTCGCGAAACTTCCACGTCTGGAAGGCAACTACCGCCCACAGTAGCGCCGTCACGGAAAGCAAAGCCACCGCGAGGTCCGTCATCACCACCGGCATGTGCGCCGCCACGGTGGGATCAATCGCGAGGAAGGCGAGGGCGCACAGAGCGAGCTTGCTGCCCAGCGCGCGCCGTGCGGCGAGTGCAAAACAAAAGAGCAGCAGCGCGCTGAAACTCAGCATGGCGATTCGCACGCGGCTTTGCACAGGGTCGGGATCGTTTTCGAGAAAGACCGCCGTATCGGTAAACGTCCGCTCATCGGTCTTGTCCTGCAAAGGGCGGAATTCAGGTAAGCGAAAGACGCCGCCCGAGAGCGCGGCTCCAACCCAAAGTTTCACCAGCGGGGGATGCTCGGGATTGAGCCGATAATCGCCAGTGCGCCAGTAAGAAACTCCGGCGGTGATGTGATACGCCTCGTCCATCGTGAAGCCATCGAGCCGCGTGGCGAGGCTCGAGCGCAGGACGGCGGCGAGAATCAGGCCGGTTACCACAATAAAGAAAACGACCTGCCGGCGGATGGGCGCGCGGGGCGGAGTGGGTGGTGGGAGGTTTTCTTCAATGGCCATCATGGTCGCCTGATTATTCCCGGCGCGAGCTGCGTCGCCGGGGGAGTTATACCTCAAGGGACATCAATATGGAAGGAATTACGCATGAAAGGGTCTTACCAGCATTAAGCATCGAAGTACGCGAATCTGCGTTGGAGCCATTCATGAATCGCCCCGGCGAGGAATTCGGCCCTATAATGGCGGGGCAGCGAATGCCTGGAACCGAAAACCAAACAATTCGCGCCGCGTATGCCGAGTGCCGGAAGCTGGCGCGGCGGCACTACGAGAATTTTCCCACGGCGTCGCTGCTCGTCCCGCGCGACAAGCGCGACGCTCTGGCGGCGATTTATGCCTTCGCGCGCTATGCCGACGACGTGGCCGACGAGCCGGGCGTCATAGGCCGCCTCGAGCAGCTTGGCGAATGGCGATTGAAACTGAGTGAGTGCTACGCGGGCAAGGTTGAGCACCCGGTGTTCATCGCGTTGCACGACGTGGCCGAGCGCTTTCAACTTTCCGAAGTGCACTTCCAGAACCTGCTCCGCGCCTTCGAGTCCGACGTGCTCGTCCGCCGGCACAAGGATTTCGCCGCGCTGCTTGCCTACTGCACCTGCTCGGCGAATCCCGTA
Organism: uncultured Acidobacteriota bacterium; assembly: GCA_964613505.1. Classification (GTDB taxonomy): domain Bacteria; phylum Acidobacteriota; class Terriglobia; order UBA7540; family UBA7540; genus CAZTHM01. Next base: position 3,516 of record CAZTHM010000041.1, read on the forward strand.
GGGCGGCTGGTGCTCGAACTCTTCGGCCACCGCGAGGACGAGCTCTTCGCGCTTTCCGATTCGATCTGCACGGCGCTGCAACTGGCGAATTTCTGGCAGGACGTGGCGATCGATCTCTCTCGCGACCGGATTTATCTGCCTCTCGACGACATGGCGCGTTTCGGCTACTCTCTCGACGATTTGCGCGCCCAGCGGGCGGACGAGCGCTTTGCGCAATTGATGGCTTTGGAAGTGGCGCGGACCTGGGAACTATTCGAGAAGGGAAAAACGCTGCCGGAGCGCGTCGTCCCGGAGTTGCGCCGCCAGTTGCGCCTGACCTGGCTGGGCGGGACAACGATTCTCAAGAAGATCGAAGCGGCAAAGTACGACGTCTTCCGCCACCGCCCGTCGCTCGGTAAGTGGGATTTTGTGCGGCTGTATCTGAAAGCGAGGAAGCCGTCAGCTCTCAGCGGTCAGGCCAAAACCCACGTTATCGGTAGCTGACTGCTGAAAGCTGATAGCTGACGGCATTGGAATCGACGCTACAGCGCCCCGTTCAATAAACATGGGCATTCGAGCACACAACCGCCACTTGACCGCTTCAACGGCCACGAACTTCTACTACTCGTTCGTGTTTCTTCCGGCCGAGAAGCGGCGCGCCATCGAGGCGGTTTACCATTTCGCGAGACGCGGCGACGACATTACCGACGGCAGCCTGGCGCGCGAAGAGGCGGCCAAGGAGATTGCCGCCTATCGAGCCGCGCTCGATGAGTGCTTTTCCGGCCGTGGCGCGACGCCGGAGTTGCAGGCACTCGCCGAAAGCATCCAGCGTTTTGCGATTCCGCGCCAGCCGTTCGATGATCTGATTCTCGGCCTGGAGATGGATCTCGCGGGAACGCGGTACGGAACCTTTGACGAGCTCTCGAAGTATTGTTATCGCGTGGCTTCGACGATCGGCCTGATCTCGATTGAAATCTTCGGCTATCGCAATCCCAGCGCGCGCGAGTACGCGGTGAATCTGGGCAAGGCGCTGCAAATGGTCAACATCCTGCGCGACCTCGAAAGCGACGCGCGACGCGGGCGGCTTTACCTGCCCCAGGAGGACCTCGACCGCTTCGGCATTCGCCCGGCGGAGATTATGGAAGCGCGCTACAGCGACCCGTTCATCGAGCTGATGCAGTTTGAGTGCGACCGCGCGCGCGGCTTTTTCGATGCTGCTCGCAAAGCGCTGGCGCCCGAGGACCGCCGCGCCATGGTGGCCGCGGAAATCATGGGCGCGATTTACTGGCGCGTCCTCGGCCGCATCCGCGCGCGGCGCTATAACGTCTTTGGGGAGCGCGTGCGCATCTCGCGCCCGCTCAAGTTCTGGACGGCGCTCGCGGTGTACATGGGCCGCGAATGGCTTAGATGACAATTTTTGATTTTGGATTTGGGATTTTGGATTTAATCTTTCGAATCTGGCGCGTCAGTAGGCGAATGCAGTGGATTCCCGCTTTCGCGGGAATGACGAGATGGAGCGGGTAGAGCTGCCGGTCAATCCAAAATCCAAAATCCAAAATGGAAGAAGTCCTCATCATCGGCGGAGGGTTCGCGGGGCTGGCGGTGGGCGTGGCGCTGGCGAAGGCCGGGCGGCGGGTCCACCTGCTCGAACAGAAGCCGCACCTGGGCGGGCGCGCTCGCTCGTTTGCGGACCCGGTGACGGGTTCGGTCGTGGACAACGGGCAGCATCTCATGATGGGCTGCTACCACTCGACGCTGGAATTCTTGAAGGAGATCGGAACGCTCGACCGCATCGCCTTGCAGCCGAATTTGCGAGTGCATTTCGTCGAGCCGGGCGGGAAGGTGACGACGCTCAGCTGCCCCAACTTGCCATCACCCTGGCACGTGCTCGCAGGGGTGCTGAGATCCAACAGTTTCAGTTGGAGCGAGAAGATTCAAATTGCTCGACTGGGGAGGAAATTGGAAAAGAAGGGAGTGGATGGCGCCGGACAGTTGACCGTCGAAATATGGCTGACGGAGTTGGGGCAATCGGAGCGAGTCCAGCGCTATTTCTGGGATTTGATTTCGATTGCGGCGCTCAACGAAGACCCGCGCCGCGCGGCGGCGGCAATCTTCGCGCGCATACTCAAGCTGGCGCTTTTCACCTCGCCGGCCGATTCCTGCCTCGGCATTCCGCGCCGGGGACTGAGTGAGTGCTATACCGACGCGGCTCGCGCCTATATAGAAGGTCGCGGCGGGCGGATCGAGACCGGGCGAAGCATCAAGGCGCTGTGCATTCACCAAGGCGTCTGCGACGGAGTGGAACTTTCCGATGGCGAGAGGATTGAAGCTACGACAATCGTGAGCGCCGTGCCCTGGTATGAATGCGTGCGGCTCGTGCCCGGGGACTTGCTGCGCTCCGAGCCATACTTCACCAACATTCTCGCGCTGCGGCCCGCCCCCGTCATTTCCATCAACCTCTGGTTTGACCGCGCGATTACGGAGCTCGATTTCGCGGGACTGCGCGGGACGACCGTGCAATGGCTCTTCAACCGAGAACGGATCCGAAGTTTGCGTGAACACAGCGTTTCGTTGGTGCTGAGCGGCGCGCACGAGCATGTCTCGCGCTCCAAGGAGGAATTACTTGCAGTGGCGCTTCGTAACCTGGCGGAGTTGTTCCCTGAGAGCCGGGCGGCGAAGCTCCTTCACTCACTGGTCATCAAGGAGCGATTCGCGACATTTTCGCCGTGCGTGGGAGTGGACCAGTTGCGGCCTGCAGCGAAGAGTCCAGTTCGCGGCCTCTACCTCGCCGGCGATTGGACGGCCACGGGCCTCCCCGCCACCATTGAAGGCGCCGTCCAGAGCGGTTATACTGCCGCGCAAGAGATTTTGCGAACCGAGTAGACGGTACCAAGGAGGGCCGGTTATGAATTCCTCTCAACACCTTTCGAAAGTCGCGGTGTTTTTGGCGACAACTTTTCTGGCTGCAGGCGCCACCGCGCAACAGAAAACGAGCGCATTGTCAGGTGAAGAACAATACGGGCTGGGCGATACGAGGACGGTCAACACAGCAGAAGTCACCTACGCCTCGATCTACAAAACAGGGTACAGTGCGAATCTCCTGGCTCTGGGAGAGGGCCCGTCCGGGACTGAACCGTCGGCGGCGCACGCTGGTTTAATTACAGAAGAATTAGCGCAGGGCAAGGCGCATGGGTACACATTCACTTACAAGCCGGGAGCGAAGGATAAGGACGGCGCAATCAGGACATACACGCTGGTCGCGCGCCCGATGAAGTGGCAAAAAGGCAGGGTCAGTTATTTCACCGATCAGACTGGCGTGATTCGATGGACGGAGCAGAACCGTGCGCCGACCGCCAAGGACGAACCGATCGACTCGCTGCCAGGCCTTTGAGTATTCGTCTTACTTCTTCCGCGGGTGGCGCATCCATGCCGCTGTTTGCCATGAGGGCGACGCGGCAATGCATGCGCCACACTCGGTGGTGGACCTACTTGGGTTGGGGGACGACGCGAAGATAGGGCTTGAGAGTCTTCCACCCGCCGGGATATTTTTGCTTCGCTTCTTCCTCCGATACCGACGTCAGGATGATGACATCATCCCCTTGCTTCCAGTTTACGGGCGTGGCGACCTTGTGCTTGGCCGTGAGCTGCATGGAATCGATGACTCGCAAGACTTCGTCGAAATTGCGGCCGGTGCTCATGGGGTAGCTGAGCATCAATTTGATCTTCTTGTCGGGACCAACCACGAAGACCGTGCGCACGGTGGCGTTGTCCGCTGCCGTGCGGCCCTCACAGGTTTCCCCGGCTTCGGCGGGCAGCATGCCGTAGAGCTTGGCGACTTTCAGTTCCGGGTCGCCGATCATCGGGTAATTCACCTTGTGGCCCTGCGTCTCTTCGATGTCCGCCGCCCACTTGCTATGATTGGTTACCGGGTCCACGCTTAGTCCGATAACCTTGGTGTTTCGCTTCTGAAACTCGGCGTGCAGGCCCGCCATATAGCCGAGTTCGGTCGTGCACACCGGAGTGAAGTCTTTCGGGTGTGAAAACAGGATCGCCCAGCCGTCGCCGATCCATTCGTGGAATTTGATGGACCCCTGGGTGGTTTCGGCAACGAAGTCTGGGGCAGTGTCATTGATGCGTAGTGACATGGTGCTCTCCTCGCTTTGGATTCTGTTGTGGGGAATAGCCCGGAAGGATCATTCTACGCATGTCCGTTTTTGGGTGTCAAGGCTTGCAGATGGATTGTCTCGAAAGGTGCCACGAACCTGGGCCTCTCCCACAGGCAGGCTCATTTGAGGAGGTTGATGAATTCGTCCACGCTGAGTCCCGCACTTCGGATGATGGCTCGCAGCGTCCCTCGATCGAGTTCCTTGTGGTCGGGGACAACTACTTGGCCATAAGGCTCATTGCGGCGAAGAATCATGTGACTTGATTCCTGCCGCCTCAGGTAGAAACCCATTCGTTCCAGAACCTTGAGGCAATCTCTCCCTGAAACTCTTGGGAGCCTGCTCATACCGCCACCACAAACACCTCGAAGCGCTCTTCGGGCACCGGGAGTCCGTCCTCCTGGAGCGCCGCGATGTAGCCCTTAATCGCCTCTTTGATGTTCTGTGCGGCTTCTTCCTTGGTCTTGCCCTGACTTATGCATCCCGGCAGGCTGGGGCACTCGACGACCCAGTAACCATCTTCACCCGGGTAGATCACGACTTGGCGCATAGGTTTACCTCTTCATGCCTTCACCACTGCCACGCGGCGGTTTTCGTAGAGAGGGAATTTTTCCGTCAAGGCTTCGACTTCTGCGCGCACGCGCTTTATGATTGCTTCATTCTCCAAGTTGTTCAGCACTTCGGCAATCCAGTGGGCGATGAGCTGCATTTGCGGTTCCTGCATGCCGCGGCTGGTGACCGCAGGAGTGCCCACGCGGATGCCGCTGGCGATGGCGGGCGGGTTGATGTCGAAGGGGATGGCGTTCTTATTGACGGTGATGCCGGCGCGTTCGAGATGATTCTGCGCGTCCTTGCCGGTGACTTTCTTCGAGAAGACGTCCACGAGCATCAGGTGCGTGTCTGTGCCACCGGAGACGATGCGGAAACCCGCGTCGGCGAGCGCCTGCGCAAGGACCTTCGCGTTTAAAACAATCTGCTTCTGATATTCGCGGAATTCCGGCTGCAGCGCTTCCTGGAAGCAGACAGCTTTGGCGGCAATGACGTGCATGAGCGGTCCACCTTGCAGGCAGGGGAAGACGTTCTTGTCGAGTTCTTTGGCGAACTGGGCCTTGCAGAAGACGGCGCCGCCGCGCGGGCCGCGCAGTGTTTTGTGCGTGGTCGTGGTAACGAAATCGGCGTGCGGGATGGGGCTGGGGTGGAGGCCCGCGGCCACCAGTCCCGCGATATGCGCCATGTCCACCATCAGCAGCGCTTCAGCCTTCCTGGCGATGGCCGCGAAGCGCTCGAAGTCGAGGACGCGCGGATAAGCGCTGGCGCCCGCGACGATGAGCTTGGGGTGATGCTCCGTCGCCAGACGCTCGAGCTCGTCGTAGTCGATGGTTTCCGTTTCTTTGGTCACGCCATAGGAAACAATCTTGTACATCCGTCCGGAAAAATTCAGCGGATGGCCGTGCGTCAAGTGGCCGCCGTGCGCCAGGCTCATGCCGAGCATCGTGTCGCCGGGCTTGAGCACGGTCAAGTAGACGGCCTGATTGGCCTGGCTGCCCGAGTGCGCCTGGACGTTAACGTGTTCGGCGTTGAAGAGCTGCTTGGCGCGTTCGATGGCGAGCGACTCGGCCACGTCCACGAATTCGCACCCGCCGTAATAGCGCTTTCCGGGCAGGCCTTCGGCGTACTTGTTGGTCATCACCGAGCCCAGCGCCTGAAGCACCGCCTCACTAACAAAATTTTCCGAGGCGATCAGCTCGAGCGTGCGCGCCTGGCGATCAACTTCATTGTCAATGGCGTGGGCGATTTCCGGATCGACGTTGGCAAGAGGTCTCAGGCGGAAGGGCAGGGAAGGGGTCATTCCTTTTTCTCCGAATGATTTTTCTGATCGATGGCGGCGATCTTCTCGACGCGCCGGGCGTGGCGCCCGCCCTCGAACGGCGTCGCCAGCCAGACGTCGAGAATTTTCCGGGCGGTGGCATCGTCCACCAGTCGCCCGCCCAAGGCGAGGACATTGGCGTCGTTGTGGGCGCGCGCGAAGTGCGCCGAGAGCGTGTCATTGCAGGTCGCGGCGCGAATGCCCCGGACCTTGTTGGCGGCGATGGCCACGCCCAATCCTGTGCCGCACATCAATACACCGTAATCGGCTTCTTTCGAGGCGACACGTGTCGCGACTTTCTCCGCGTAGTCGGGGTAGTCAACTGGATCCGGCGTCAGCGGGCCCTGGTCATCCACCTCCAGCCCCTTGCTGGTGAGGTATTCGCGCACCTTTTCTTTCAGCGCGAAGCCGGCATGATCGGCGCCCAGCACGATTTTGGTTTGTTTGGGCAAGCCTTTGGCCTCGAGCGTCCATTTAACCACAAACTGATGCGTCGTGGGAACCCGGTGGCTTGCCGGCCCCGCGTTTTACGCCCCGAGGGCCCGAGGTGATTGACAGGTGCGGCGCGGGGGAAGTAATCTCTCGTTCATCTTCGGGAACAATTTCCCGGCAGGAGGCAGCGGTGATGCGGAAAAGGGTTTCGGTTGTTGTGATGATGGGCGTTGCGTTTGCTCTGGGAGCGGGTCTGGCGCTGGCGCAGAGCGGCTCGTCTCAGGATGAAGAGGCCATTCGGAAGCTGCACCAGAGCTTTGCCGAGGCGTGGACCCAGCACGACACGCAGGCGATGTCGATGTTCTGGGCGGAAGACGGCGACTTTATCGGCCCCGACGGCCAGTACATGAGCGGGCGGGCGCGCATCGAGAACTACCTGGCCGAGGCCCACACAGGCGACTTTGCCACCGCCAAGCTGGCCATCACGGTCAAGGGCATTCGATTCCTCAAGCCGGACGTCGCGGTGGTCAACGCGGAAGCGGAAATCAGCGGGGGACGCGACTGGTACGACAAGGCAATGGCGTCGCAGAAGGCCATCGCCACGTCCGTGGTTGTGAAGACCGACGGCAAGTGGTTCACCGCGGCCTTCCGTCTGTTCGTGCCGCCGCCACCGCCGCCAGAAGACTGAAGACATTGATTCACTGAATCACTGATTCACTGATTCAGTTCCCCAGTCCCCAGCCCCTAGCACCCAGTCCTCAGCTAGTACTGGCACTCCGCATTCTCGGCCTTCACGTAATAAGTTTTATAGTTTTTGGCCTTCGAGTCCATGCAGCCCGCCAGGTTCAGCAACTCGACTTTGCGAAACTCGAGGGGGTGGCTTTCGCTCTGCAATGAAAGATAGCCTTCGGTGAGCAGTTTGCCGTCTTCTTTGAATTTCGGATCGTGGTGGCTAACCGATCCGCCGCCGATCTGCGGCATCTCGTAGCTCAGAACCTGCTGGCCGTTGACGAAGTGGCGGACGACGGAATCTCCCAGCACCATCACTTCCACGCGCACCCACTCCTCGCCACGAAAGGTTGGGGAAGTGGAATTCAAGCAGTGGGTCGTGTAGAGGACTCCCTCGCGCACCACGTTCGTCCCCGGCGTGCAGAGGTTGGCCGTGGGCCGGTCACCCGTATCGCGCCCGCCCAGCAACTGCACTTCAATCGAGATGGGGAAGTCCTGGTCCTTCATCATGCTCTCGGGCGGCTGGCAGTGCACCATGATGCCGCTGTTTCTCCAGCCCCAATCCGGCCCGCCCGGCACCTGCTGGCCCACAAAGCGGTATTCCGCCGCCACGATATAGTGCGAAAACTTGCGCTTGTAGAACATGTGCCCGAAGCGCCCGTTGAAATTGTCGTACTTGTCGTAGAGCACTTTGAGGACGCCGTTCTCGACGCGATAGGTGTCGCCGAAGTTGTCGTCGAGGTCGTGGCCCGCGATTTTCACCGCCCAGTCCCGCAGGTCTTTGCCATTGAAAAGCTGAATCCATTCTTTCTGGTCGGAAGGGTTCGCCCCCGCCGCACTGGCGAGAGTCATCGCCCCGCCCAATACGATTCCAATCAGAATTCGCACGTGGAATTGGTTTTTCATAGTGCGGGGATTATATGACGAATCGGGTTTGGGGGTTAGGGATTCGGGGTTGGGGATTTGGGTTTCGGGGATTCCCCAGCACCTAGTCCTCAGCCCCTAGGCCCCGCTTTCCTGGGGTTCGGATCTTTCCCAGCACCCAACACCTAGCACCCAGCCCCCGTCTCTTTCCCCCTGCATCACTCTCCAAGCACGTAGCCACGGCACGGGTTTTTTGCCGTGGGTTTTTTCTCGCGATTCTGAAATCCAAAATCACAAATCCAAAATTCATGGCCGTGAAAAAGCGCTTGCGCTTCGGTTGCATTTGAGTTACCGTCACCGCAACGGAAATCTTGCCATCGGTGGAAAGGAGACCCATTCCTATGGAACACGGAAACATCTCAACCGAAATTGCCAAGGGCCTGCTGGCTCTGCAAGCGAGAATCAAGGCGGCAAAAATCCCGCCTTCCAAACTCGACGAATCACTGAACATCGCCACCTGGAACATCCGCGAATTCGGCGAGGAGCGCCGCAGCGAGGCCGCCGTCCACTACATCGCAGAGATCATCGGCCAATTCGACCTGGTCGGGGTGGTGGAGCTGCGCGACAATCTCGACGATCTCGCCCGCGTGCTGAAAATCCTCGGCCCTTACTGGCGCGCGGTCTACTCCGACATGATCCGGGACCGCGGCGGCAATCACGAGCGCGTTGCCTATGTCTATGACAAACGAGCCGCCACGTTCAGCGGTCTGGCGGCGGAGGCCGACGCTCCCCGCAAGAAAGTGGGCCTGGAGTATCTGCCTCAACAATCGTTTTGGCGCAGCCCCTACATGGCTTCTTTCCGGTCCGGGAACTTCGACTTCGTCGTTCTGACGACGCACATCCGCTGGGGCAAGAGCATCCCGGGCCGACGGAAGGAGCTCGAATTGGTGGCCGACTGGGTCGAAGGAAAGCGCCGCGAGAAATATAGCGAGGACAAAGACCTGATCATCATGGGTGATTTCAACATTCCGTCCCTGACGGACTCGCTCTTCAAGGCGGTTTCGAAGCACGGTTTGCAGATCCCCAAAGCTCTCCTGGGCATTCAGCACGGCAGCAATTTGGAAAAGAACAAGCGCTACGACCAGATCCTCCACTACGCCAACTTCCCCGAGAATTTCAGCAAGGCGGGCGGGGTGCTGGATTTCTTCATCGACGAAGCCCATATCAAAGAGTTGTTTCCTGGAGGCATGACGAAGGACCCGTTCACTTATCAAATGTCTGACCATCTCCCGCTGTGGATTCAGGTGAACACCGACATCAGCGGCCAGCAGCTAGAGCAATTGATCCAAGGCTGATCACCTCCCAGGTCGGGTGAAACCAGGCTGGTCATGCGGGCTCGCGCGAGGGCAGTACAATCCTTTCAAGAAAAGGCTTGACAAAACCAGTAATCTATGCTATAGGGGTAGTCTATAGATGGACACTCTGCCCGCCCTGAAGGCGGGAGGGAGCGCGGGGGCCGATGGGACAGGGAAAGACCAGTGGCGGCAAGGCCGTGAAATCGGACAAAAATGCCCTGGCGCGAGCCGCGGGGTGGACGGAAGGCTCGCTAAAAGATTGTTTTTTGCCCTCTTAAGCTGGTATGTGTCAGAAACAAAACCACCTAGCAGCTTTGGGAGGCCCAAAAAGGGGGGCTAGTTGGTCAGAAAACGGTCAACTAGCCGGTGTTTTCGGTCAAAAAGCGGTCGGTTTTGGTGCAATTTTGGCACGTAGCAGCAAGCAAGTAGCGGAGACCTGTCCTCCAGGTTTGCGGCTTTTCGATGAACGAACCGCGGACCTGTACATCAGGTCCGCGCTACCAGCTCTGGTCGCCCCTACTCGAGCGGGATCCGGCTCGCGTTCTGGGCAAGCCACTGGGCAAACGTCTGGAGCGACGGATTGAGCGAGCGGGCGAAATTGAGATCGCGCGCGCCGCAGTAGTAGTCGTTGAAATCGCGTTTGAACTGAAACATGTTCCCGAGGTCTTCGGCCCCGGGGAAACCGAATCCGCGGTAAACGTCCGGCGATACGGCGTTGTAGCGCACCTCCTGGCCCAAGGCCTTGGTGAGCGCTGCGGCCATCTCCGCGCCGGTCAAGTGTTCGCCCGCGATGCCGACCGTCTTGCCGATGTACTCGCTGCCTTTCTTGAAGATCCCGTAAGCGCACTTGCCGATGTCTTCGACGGCGATGGCGGAAAGTTTCTTGTCGCCCAGGGGGAAGGTCAGAGCCAGCTTGCCGTCGGGACCCTTCTTGGGGCCGGAGCCAAAGTAGATGAAGTTGTCCCAGTAGAACGAAGTCAGCAGAAAGGTGGTCGGCACGCCGAGCTTGCGGAACACTTCATCGGCCTCGCCCTTGGCGTCGAAGTGGGGCACCTTGTACTTGCCCATCAGCGTGGGCATGCGATTGTCCGTGAGCGGAACCCACTGGCGCGTGTCCTCGAGCGTTGACCAGATGGCGTGCTGGATGCCGACGCACTTCGCCGCTTGCGCCAAGGCCGTGGCCTGGGCCAGCTCCTTTTCAGGCGAAAAGTGTTCCCAGAAGTTCGTGAGACAAAACGCGCCGTAGGCCCCGGTGAAGGCGCGCTTCAGACTTTCGAGATCGTCAAGGTTGGCCGCGACAACTTCGGCGCCCAGCTTTGCCAGCGCCTTCGCCTTATCTGAATTGACGTCGCGCGTGATGGCGCGCGCTGCGAAGCCGCTCGCCGGATCGGCCGCGATGGCGCGCACCAAGCCGCCGCCTTGCGCGCCGGTCGCGCCCACAACTGCGATGATCTTTTTTTCCGCCATGCCATTCTCCTTGTTTGCTGCGCCGGTAGCGCACGGAAATTGTTCTGCGAGTCCTTCTTCAAAAGATGCTGCCAGACGCCGCGGAGTTACAGGACAACTCCGAAACTTGCGGAGTCACGCCACCCCTTGCCGCCATGTTGATGATGCGGGGGAGCCCGTGCTCCCGCCGTTCAATTAGACCCTTCCTCCCGTCACGCGTCAAGGGAGCGGCAGAATTCGTCACGCGAATTGCACCAGGAGTCGGATACGCACGGCGCGGCAGGCGGCGCTTTCCTTGACAAGAAGTGTAATCATCCCCAACAATGACCGTTCCGGAATGATGAACGATGAACGCGGAACGATGAACGGGAGAGCCGGAAGACAGAAGCAAGAAGCCAGAAGCCAGAAGCCAGAAGCAAGAAGAAAAAATGCTGATGGCTGAAAGCTGACGGCTGAGAGCTATCAGCCAAAAACGAAAGGTCGTGCGAATGCGTTGGAGCCAGGCGTTTATTCCTACATTGCGTGAAGTGCCGGCGGAGGCGGAAGCGCCCAGCCATCAACTCCTGCTGCGCGCCGGCTACATCCGGCAGGTGGCGGCGGGCGTTTATGCATACTTATTCCTTGCGCAGAAATCTTTCCTGAAGATCGCGCAGATCATCCGCGAGGAGATGAACCGCATCGGCGGCCAGGAGTTTTATCTGCCCGCGCTGAA
>CAZTHM010000042.1:0-14687 GCA_964613505.1 uncultured Acidobacteriota bacterium
GGTGTCAGGGGGAAAAGAACAGGTACCGGGTGTCAGGTGCCGGGTGTCAGGGGGAAAAGAACAGGTACCGGGTGTCAGGTGCCGGGTGTCAGGGGGAGAACAATGATCAGGAGTTATAGGGATTTGGGAGTTTGGCAAAAGGCGGTGGACCTGGTTGTCGAAAGCTACCGGCTCACGAATCGATTCCCCAAGAGTGAAACCTACGGGCTGTCGAGCCAGATTCAGAGATCTGCCGCATCGGTTCCAGCCAACATTGCCGAAGGCCATGGCCGGGAACATCTGGGAGACTACCTCCACCACCTTTCGATTGCTAACGGGTCCCTGATGGAACTCGAAACTCATATACTGGTAGCTGGTCGGCTGAACTATGTGGGCCGGGAAGAAGTGGACCGTATGCTCTCGCAGACCGGTGAAGTGGGTCGAATGCTCGCTGGGTTAATCAGGAGCCTGAAGAAGAATTCCTGACACCCGACACCCGGCACCCGAAACCTGTTTTCCCGACACCCGACACCCGGCACCTGACACCTTTTACCAAATGCGAGGAACAGTGAAGCGGGAAACAAAATCGCTCGAGATCGTGGGGAATCATAGCCTGGCGCCGGTGGAGCGCGCGCTGGAAGAGATTCGAGAAAAGTTCAGCCGCGGCGAGGCGCCGGTGGCGTCGCCGGCGCGGGGCGGGGTGACCGCCATCAAGCATTTCCCGGCGCGCGAGGCGCGGCACGCGCCGTTTCCGGAATTCCTGCCGGGCCGGCTGGTTGAGATCCTGCGCACGCGGGGCATTGAGAATCTCTACTCGCACCAGGCGGCGGCCTGCGAGCTGGCGCGCGCGGGAAAGAACTTCGTCGTCGTGACCCCCGCCGCTTCCGGCAAGACGCTTTGCTACAACCTGCCGATTCTGAGCGCGCTGGTCGAAGATCACGAGACGCGCGCCCTCTACCTCTTCCCCACCAAGGCGCTCGCTCAAGACCAGCTCACCGAGTTGAATCGCTGGACCGAGAAGCTCGGAGACGAGGTGCGGACCTTCACTTACGACGGCGACACGCCGCAGGACGCGCGACGCGCCATCCGCGCCCGCGGCAACCTGGTCATCACCAATCCCGACATGCTCCACAGCGGCATCCTGCCTCACCACACCAAGTGGGAGCGGCTGTTCGAAAACCTGCGCTACGTGGTGATTGACGAGCTGCACTATTACCGCGGCGTTTTCGGCAGCCATCTCTCGAACGTGCTGCGACGGCTCAAGCGCATCGCGAGGTTCTATGGCAGCACACCGCAGTTCATCTGTTCGTCAGCGACCATTGCCAATCCGGAGGAGCTTGCGGTACGTATTATCGAAGAAGATGTGACCTTGCTCGACGAAAACGGCGCGCCTGCGGCGGAAAAGTATTTTGTCTTCTACAACCCTCCTGTGGTGAATCCTCAGCTCGGCATCCGGCGTTCGTACTTGAACGAGACGCGCCGCGTAGCACGCACGTTTCTGGGGCGCGGCCTGCAGACGATTGTTTTTGCGAACAGCCGGCTGGCGACGGAGATTCTCGTCACTTACCTCAAGGAGGACTTCGCCAAAATCCCGCTCGGCCCCGATGCCGTGCGCGGCTACCGCGGCGGCTACCTGCCGCGCGAGCGGCGCGAGATCGAGCGCGACCTGCGCGACGGACGCTTGCTGGGCGTCGTTGCCACCAATGCTCTCGAATTAGGTATCGATATTGGCTCGCTCGACGTAGCGGTGCTGGCCTCTTACCCGGGAACCATTGCCTCCACCTGGCAACGCGCGGGCCGCGCCGGCCGCCGAGAAGGGACTTCGGCCGCGGTGCTCGTCGCCTCCAGCGCGCCGCTCGACCAGTTCATGGTGCAGAACCCGGAATACTTTTTCGGCCGCTCGCCTGAGCATGGCTACGTCAACCCCGACAATCTTCAGATCCTGCTGAGCCACCTGAAGTGCGCGGCGTTTGAATTGCCGTTGCGCGAAGACGAAAAGTTCGGGGCGCTGGACTTGAAGCGCCTCTGCGAGCACCTTGCGGAAGTCGGCTTCCTCCACCAATCCAGTGACGGCTGGCACTGGGTTTCGGAAAGCTATCCCGCCGACGCCATCAGCCTGCGATCGATTTCTTCTGACAACTTCGTGATCGTGGATATTACCGGCGAGGCGAAAGTCATCGGCGAAGTGGATTTTCCCAGCGCGCTCACGACGGTGCACGAGAAAGCCATCTACATCCAGAACGGCGAGCAATACCACGTCGAGCGGCTCGACTACGACGAGCGCAAGGCGTACGTCAAGAAATGCGACTCGGATTACTATACGGATGCGATCGATTACACGAAGATCAAGATTCTGGAAACATTCGAGACAACGCCTGCGGGCGCGGCGCGCAAGAATCACGGCGAGGTTCAGGTCAACACGCAAGTGGTTGGGTTCAAGAAAATCAAATTCCACACCAATGAGAACGTGGGCTCCGGCCAGCTCTCCCTTCCCGAACAGGAAATGCACACCACAGCTTACTGGCTGACGCTGCCGCGCGAGTTTCTCGAACAACTTCCCTACGACCGCGCCGAGCGCCAGGACGGGGTCAACGGGCTGGGCAACGCGCTCCAGGCCATTGCCACGCTGCTGGTGATGAGCGACGCGCGGGACCTCGGTGTGGCAGTCGGGGAAAACGAGGGGGGGAGTCAGGAGTCGGGAGTCGGGAGCGCGGAGGCGGAATTCAGAATCCAGAATTCAGAATTGAGCGGAGGAAGAAAATCCAGGGGACAACAGCCAAGCATCTTCGAACCGAACATCTATCTCTACGACAAATATCCGGGCGGGGTGGGACTCAGCGAGCCGCTTTCCCGTATGAGCGAGACGCTGCTTGAAAACACGTATAAGCTGATTTCGAGCTGCTCTTGCCTTTCGGGCTGCCCCTCTTGCGTTGGCCCGGTTGGCGAAGTCGGAGAAAAAGGAAAAGAAGTGGCTTTAGCGATTTTGCAGCAGTTGGCTGTTGCCAGTGGTCAGTAGTCAGTAGTTGGTTGTGGGTTGTTGGTGGTTGGTTGTTAGTTGTTCGTGGTTAGTTGTTGGTCATGGATTGTAGGTTGCCCATCAAGGGCTCCAGCATCGTCGAGCCTCCTCGGCACAAGAGGCAGCAATTCCGGCAACCTACAACGAACCACCAACAACTCACAACCAACGACCTTCGATAGGAAATGAACCTCGAAAAGAAACTCCAGCTACTCAAGAAGGCAGCGGAAGCCAGCACGCGCGACGCGGAGTTGGATCGCCAGCTTGAATACTTGCGCCGTCTCGAAGAGACCCCTCGCAAGCTGCCTGCCCAGCGGGTCCCCAAAGGCATCGAGGAATACGTCGACGGCCGGGTCGAGACGAACGGCTCAGGCGAATTGTTTCTGGCGCGGCAGGCGCTTCCCTTCGGCAGGCCTTATGGAAAATATCGGATCGGCGATCTGGCGACGGCCGATCTCAGCGCGCTCAGCCTCGTCTTTAATCAAGCGCCGATCCCGGAACCCGCGCGATTAATCTATCTCGACACGGAAACGACCGGTCTGGCAGGCGGGACGGGAACAGTTGCCTTCCTGATTGGAATCGGCGCCGTCGAAGGCTCGCAATTTGTGGTCCGCCAATTCTTCCTTCGCGATTATCCGGAAGAAAAGGCCGCGCTCGTGGCGCTGGCGGAAGCGCTCGAGGATTACGAAGGCATCGTCACCTTCAACGGCAAGACGTTCGACATTCCCCTGCTCGAGACTCGTTACGCCTTGGCGCGAATGAAGTCGCCCTTTACGCGGCTCGTGCACCTCGATGCCCTTCACCCCGCGCGCCGGTTATGGAAGCTGCGGCTCGAGACCTGCAAGCTCACCGATCTGGAGAGCGCCATTCTGGGCATCGGCCGCGAAGGAGATGTGGAGGGCTCGGAGATTCCGGCGATTTATTTCGATTATCTCCGCACCGGCAACGCGCAAGGATTGCAGCCCGTCTTCTATCACAACGCGCTGGATATTGTGACGCTCGCCGCCGTGATGGTTGAGTTGGCGCGAGTCCTGAGCGAGGCCAGCGAGGAAACGATCGCGTCAAGCTTGGACCTGTTCAGCCTCAGCCGCATTCTGGACCGCGCGCGGGTTACGGAGCGCTCCGCCGCAACCTGCCGGCAGGCTCTCGCCAAAGGCCTTCCCCAGACGGTCGAATCCCAGGCGTTGTGGCAACTCGCGGCCCAGCACAAGCGGCGGCGCCAACTTGAAATGGCGGTCGCGCTCTGGAATGAACTCGCCCGCCGCGAAACGCCGTTCGCCCTGCGGGCACTCGAGGAACTCGCCATCCACTTTGAGCACCGCCAACGCGACGTCGCGGCCGCCCTGGAGTTTACGAGCACGGCCCTCGAAAGCCTGCCGCCGGGTTCATCCTCATCTCACTTCAAGCGCTTTTCGCGGCGAAGGGAGCGGCTGGAACGAAAGGTGAAGCAGCTCGTCGTCCCGCCGTTGCCGGTGGCCCGCGACTGACGGGCAAGGCACAGCCCTCTGCGCCGCTCAGCGCCGTCGCATTCACCCCGGAATTGGCGCATCAATCCCAGCCTGCCGTCGACATGTCGCGGGGGAACTACTTTGCAGCCTCTGCCTGCGATTTGAAAACTTCGTTGGCGATCAGCAGCCCTTCCCAGCAGGCAGGAAAACCGGCGTAAGGAGCCATCTGCAGGAGAGCTTCGAGGATTTCTTCCTTCTTGGCGCCGTTGTTCAGAGCCATCTCGACATTCAACCGCAGAGCGTTGGGCCTGTTCAATGCGGTCAGCCCGGCAATCGTCACGAGACTCCGCGTTCTTAAATCCAGGTGTGGCCGCGACCAGATTTCTCCCGCGATGAAGGTCGTGACGTAGTGGGCAAAGTCGGGCGAGAGCTTTGCCCAGGCATTGCGAATCTCAATCGCCCGATCGTCGCCGAGCAGACGGCGCAGCATGTCAATTCCCTTATCAGACATTTCCTTCTCCTCGTGTGCGCGGTGAGATTTTGCTTTCCGCATTTTCCGACCGAACGTCCCACCGGTGTTTCCCGGTGTCAAGCACAACCGTCTTGCCGCGGTGGACCGCCTGCGCGCCGGTCGCGAATCACCCCTCGTCTTCTTTCTCCCGACCTTTCGACTTAAACACCACGTGCATTCGCTGGCTGAATTCCTCCCCGTTCTCACCTTTCGTGGTGATTATTTCCAGGTCCCCAACCAGCCGCAAGAAGTCGGGGTCGGCTTCTTCATGTCCCGAGCCACGCTCCACCTTGCCGGTAAAGCGAAAATACTTTTGATGGACCTTTGCGGTCTTGAATTCTACGTTCTTTTTCTTCCGTGACCCGATGGTGATGGGATAGCTCAGAACAGCGTCAGACTCCTCCTCTCCCTGCAAGACGTCCGCGTAGCCCTTGAGTTTCCCTTCTTCGTCGAGCAATGCCAGAGTGTCGTCATCATTCAGGAATTGGTATCGGCCGGTAATTTCTTCGATCTCGTCGGCCTCCTTCTGGGCGAGGAGCGTTTCCGGCAGGCCAAAGGCAGCGAGAAGAGTAAGAACAACTACCGCCCCACCAACCTTTCCTCGGGTGCATCGCGCCGGGTTCGAAGATTGGGAAGGGTCGGTGGTCATGCGGTCGGCCATCTCGCTTGAGCCATCCTCAGAAACAATTCGTTGCCGCCAGGTGCACAATCAAGTCTATTCCGACTGCCTCGCGGCGACAAGAAAGTTCCTCCAGCTGGGCCGCCACCAAAACCATCTGTTGACGCGGCAGACAGCATACGTGTAGCATGAGCCGGAGTTTCGGACTCTCGTATACTGAACGACCCGAAAGTCTTCCCGGATGTGGGTGTTTGATTTCAGTGTGGCGGTACCGCGGAGCAGGGCCTGAATTCCCAATGACACAGAGAATTGAACCGCGGCAGCGGAAGGCTTGCCCGTTAGTTTTATTGACTTTCGAAAGCAATAGTATTAAATAGAAAGAGAAAGCAACGGTAGAATCCTAGGGATTCTACTCCAAGAGGATCATCGCGCCGCGTATGCTGAATGAAGAACGACGCAGAGCTATTCTTGACGTTATCAATCACGATGGCCGGGTCCTGGTTAAGGACTTGGCGCAACGCTTCGCAACCTCCCAGGTAACGATCCGAAAGGACCTGGAAGTCCTCCACGGACAGGGATCGATTTATCGCACGCATGGCGGTGCCTTGCCGGTACGAACCGGGGCGCTGCTCGATCCAAGTCTGCGTGAAAAAGAAAAGCAGCACCGCAGGGAAAAGCAGCGGATCGGCAGTGTCGCCGCGCAATTGGTGAAGGAAGGCCAATCGGTCCTCCTGGATTCCGGCACGACCACCACCATGATTGCGCGAGAGCTGCGCGCCTTCCGCAATTTGACCGTCATCACCAACGCCGTGAACATCGCCGCCGAGCTCGCCGGGACAGCTGTGCAGGTTATCCTGACAGGCGGAATCCTGCGCGAAAACTCCTTCTCGTTGGTAGGCCCCCTGGCTGAGGACTCCCTGCGCCGGTTGAACGCGGATATTCTCTTCCTGGGCGTCGATGGGTTCGATATCCATGCTGGCCTGACCACTCCCAATCTC
Source organism: uncultured Acidobacteriota bacterium (assembly GCA_964613505.1). Taxonomy (GTDB): domain Bacteria; phylum Acidobacteriota; class Terriglobia; order UBA7540; family UBA7540; genus CAZTHM01. Next base: position 6,572 of record CAZTHM010000042.1, read on the forward strand.
CTCGAGGCCCGGGTCAATCGCGTCATGGTCGAGATCTCGCGCAAGACCGTGGTCGTGTGCGATTCGAGCAAGTTTGGGCGGCGCAGCCTCTCTTCCATCGCGCCTACGTCGGTGGTGCACCAGACGATCACCGACAGCCGAATTTCCAAGACTGAATTGCGGGCGCTCGAGGAGGCAGGAATCGAAGTGACGTTGGTCTGACCTTCGCGCGAATGGCCTGGGCCTCCGCCCGGAGGAGTTGAGCAATTCCGCTTTGCACTTCCCGACAAGTTACTGAGGAAACCCATGAACGCGGACCCCGCCACTGCCGGAAAGCACACTCAGGCTGAGATCCTTTCCCAGCCCCAATGTTGGCGGGAGTGTTTCCGGGCACTGGATGAGAAGGACGAACTCGGGCGGATCGCCAAACAATTTTCGGCTCAGTCGGATTGGCTCTTTATCGGTTGCGGCACCAGCTACTACATTGCGCTGGCAGCGGCCGCAAGTTGGACCCGAATCACCGGGTTGCGGGCGCGTGCCGTACCCGCATCCGATTTGATGCTCTACCCGGAACTCATCCTGGCGGGCGATTCGCGGTGCCAGCCGGTATTGATCTCCCGTTCCGGCCACACGTCGGAAGTGCTGAAAGCGGCGGAGTTTCTCGAACTCAAGGAAAACATCCGCACCGTGGCCATCAGTTGCGCCACCCATCAGCCGCTGGAGGAAATCTCGACGACAACCTTGCACATGCTGCCCGCCGACGAGCAGAGCACAGTGATGACACGCTCTTTCACTTCGATGCTGCTCGGGCTGCAGGCACTGGCCGCAACCTATGCTGAGCAGACGGACTTCGCGGAATCCTTACGCCAACTGCCCGGCCAGGCCCAGCAGGCCCTTGACCCGCTTCCCCTTCGGATTCAGCAGTTCGTCCAGGCCAACGATTTTGCCGACTACGTCTTCCTGGCACAGGGACCCTTCTTCGGTCTGGCGAGTGAGGCCATGCTCAAGGTTAAGGAAATGTCGTGCTCTTACGCGCAGTGCTTCCACACGCTGGAATTCCGCCACGGCCCGAAAGCGATTGTCAGTCCGGAGACGCTGGTTACGTTCCTCCTCTCCGAAACCGGATTCGAAGACGAGGCCGAAGTCTTGCAGGAGGTCAAGGGACTGGGCGGGGTGACGCTGGTGGTCACTAACACCGCAAGCAGCGCCGTGCGCCACGCGGCGGATTTTGTTGTCGAGCTCAAGCTCGAAGTGCCGGAGTTCGCACGCTTGGCAGCATACGCCATGCCCGGCCAGTTGCTGGGGCTCTTCACGGGGCTGAAGAAAGGCCACGATCCCGACCGGCCACGCAATCTCAGTCGCGTGGTTATCCTCAACAGCAAGGACTAGCGACGTGCACGACCTTGACGTGACGGTGGTGGGTGAGCTCAACCTTGACCTCATTCTCTATGGGCTTCCCGAAGAGCTCGAACCGGAACGCGAGCTCCTGGCCAACGGCTTGAGCCTCACGCTGGGGAGTTCGTCGGCGATCTTCGCTCACAACCTCGCCACTCTGGGCACGCGGGTTGGGTTCATCTCGCGGATCGGAACAGACCCCTTGGGTGAGATTGCCCTGGCACGGCTGGCGGCGGGCGGCGTGGATGTTTCAAAAGTTCGAAAGGTCAGCGGCCCAACTTCCACGGGCCTGACGGTGGTTCTTCCCCGGCCCAAGTTCCGCAACATCCTCACCTACGCCGGAACGATGTTCGAAATGTGCTTCGAGGATATCGACCTCGATTACCTGGCATCCGCGCGCCACTTCCATCTGTCATCGTTTTTTCTTCACCGCGCTTTGCGGCCTCGCATCCTTGAACTTCTCCAGCGCTTGAAGTCTGCCGGCCTGACCATTTCGCTCGACACCAATGACGATCCCGAAGACCGCTGGGAACCTGACTTCCTGGATGCCTTACGTTATGCGGATGTGTTTCTCCCCAATGCGCGCGAAGCCATGAAAATCGCGGGCTTGGATAATCTCGACGCGGCTATCGAACGGCTCGCCGCCCTCGTGCCCGTACTGGTCGTGAAGCTGGGGCCGGAGGGCGCTCTGGCGAGGCGCGGGAAAGAGCGCTTCACTTGCCCGGCGCCCGATGTCGAGGCGATTGACCCCGTCGGCGCAGGCGACAGCTTCGATGCGGGCTTCATTCATCAATACGTTCGAGGCGCCGACCTCGCGACCTGCCTGGCGTATGGCAATTTGGCAGGAGCCTTCTCGACGACACGGCCCGGTGGCACGGAAGCGTTCCGCGAGCGCCAGAACTTGGAGGATTTTCTCAGCCGGCACGGAAAGCAAGCCGCCGGCGGAACCACCGTCAGCGGGCAATCCTCTCTCAAGGCGAATCCATGATTGATTTCCATACGCATCCGGTCCTGATCCGCGAGTTCGTCGAGAAGTACCCGAACTACGAGCGCTCGGCGCGGCAGGTCTTCAACATCGGAAACAACTTTCAGCCGCTCGAGACTTTCTTCCTGCAAATGGACGTGGCGGGAATCGAGAAGGCTGTCCTGCTGCCCATTGATTGTAAGCGCGCGCGCAAAGACGCAGTGAGCTCCAACGAGCAGGTGGCGGAACTCTGCGCACGGAGCAAGCGCTTCATCGGCTTCGCGAGTGTTGATCCACTCAAGAAAGGGGCGGCGCGCGAACTCGAAAACGCGGTAAAGAAACTGGGGTTAAGGGGCCTCAAGCTCGACCCCGCGCTGCAGGATTTCAGGCCGGACGCGCGAAAGGTTTACCCCGTTTACGAGGCGGCGGAAGCGCTCCGTATTCCGCTCCTGATTCACACCGGAATGAGCTGGGCGCCGGAGACCCCGCTCGAGCGAGGCCTGCCATTGCATCTGGAGCAACCCATTCGCGATTTTCCCAAGTTGAATTTCGTGCTCGCGCACTTTGGCTGGCCGTGGGTCTGGGAAGCCACCGCGATGGCGCTGAAATATCCCAACGTCTATCTCGACACTTCCTGCCTGTATTACGACAGCCCGAAAGAGTTTTACCAGTTCGTCTTTTCCAGGCAGATTCCCACGACGGTCATCGAGCGCAGCTTGCGGAACAAGGTGGTTTTTGGCTCCAACTACCCGCGCGTCGAAATCAAGAACATGGTTCACGCGCTGAAGAGCCTGCAACTTACCGAAGGCTGCTTGAACAAAATCCTGAAGGAAAACGCCGAGAGGCTGTTGGGAATTGTGAATTCTGAATGATGAATTATGAATGGAGATACTGAGAGCGGATCGCTGAAAGCTGACGGCTAATCATGATCATCAAGCTGGAACGCATAAAAGTCCAAACCAGAAAATCCGAAGAAGCCATCGACATCACGTCGAAGGTGGACGAGATCGTTCAGAAGAGCGGCGTCAAGAACGGCGTTGTGAACGTCATGACCTCCCACACTTCCTCCGGCTTGCTGGTGACCGAAGGCATTCCCTGCCTGGAAGAAGACATCCTCACGCACTTCTCCCGCCTTTTCCCCGAGGACGAGGACTACCACCACCGCCGCTACCTTGACTACGATGGCCGCCTGGGCTTCAATGCCGATGCCCACTTGAAAAGCATTCTGGGCGGCATCAGTTGCATGTTCCCCATCGAGAACGGCAAGGTCGTGCGGGGTTCCCGCCAGACAATCTATTTCATGGAATATGACGGCCCGCTGGAGCGGACTTACCTGGTCCAGGTCCTCGGCGAGTAGGGACAAGGTTATAGGGGACAGGTTACAGGTTACAGGCTGCAACCTCCAGCGTGCTGGAGTACAGAACACATCCGGTCTGTGGATTTCTTTGGCTGAAACCTGTCCCCTGTAACCTATAACCTATTCTCTGACTACTTCCAACAACAGATGGTGAGTGAATTCCGTGGCCAGCCTGGGATTCGCAGCGTCAATCGCTGCAAGATCCTTGCCGTTCTCATAGTCCGCCACGCGATACTTTCCCGCTTCCAGTCCGCGCAGTTCGATTTCTCCTTTCCACGGTTTCTCCGGCTCGGGAGAAAAAAACGCGTAATACATCTTCCCATCTTTCTCAATTGCATAACCTTCCGGCACGTCGTACCCGAGCGTGTAGAGATTCAAAAATGTTCCGCGCGCAAGCATCTTGGTGTTGTAGATTCCGGTCCATTTCTTCCAGTGCGCTTCCTTCTCCGGCGTCAGGAAAACGTTCTTGAACTTTGGTCCATAGTCAGGCCAGGTGAACTTGGTTCCCACGACACCGCCCGCGCCGATCGTCGAGGCGAAGTCTTTTCCAACTTCGTCGTAACCTGCTGCTGTCCGGGGCATCTCGGAGAGTTCGACGTGGTCGCCGTACACCGCCGCTTGCGGCCCCAGCAACGCCTTGTACATCTTGATCCTTCGGCGGATCTGGACCGCGCCCACGGGGTCAGCGGTGACGGCCTGATCCATGTAAGGGAGCCACGCGACATTCGGCGTCGTCCCGCAAGGACAGCTCTGCGTCACGCTTTCGGGCTTGAGAGAGCGTGTGGTCTCGAAGATGACTTTGTAAACTTCGCCCATGGCGTGGATGGAGTCATCAGGCGACTTGTGCTGGTGCTTGGGGTTGTAGCAGGCAGGCACACTGAAAATGTTGTCGAGCTTATGGCCGTCAAATCCCCAATCGCGGATGAATTTCTCCGTGAGCTGTTTGTAATAAGCCTGCACCTCCGGCAACGCCGGGCAGAGCGCCGCTAACCGCCGTGTCATGCGGGCGTGATTTCCCGTCTTATCGAGAATCAACCAATCGGGGTGCTCCGCGACAACTTTGGCGAGTTTGTACGCGTGGCCCTCGTACTTCCCCTGCCCGTCCTCGACGCCGATGGGAAGCCACCAGATTTGCGCCAGCATCCCCTGCTTGTGAAAGTCGTCCACCATCTTTTTGATCGCGTCGCCGGGGAAGGTGTCCGAGCGCGGCTCCCAGTCGCCGTAGTTCTCGAACCACCGGTCGTCGAGGGTCGCCCACTTGATGCCCAGCTCCTTCAGCTTCGGCACGGTACCCAGCATTTGCGCGGGCGTGACGTCGAATTCATAGCCCCAGCTGCACCAACTGATGTTGTAGTCCTCGTTGGTCGGCTTGGGGATCGTCCAGCCTTCGCGCTGCAAGACGCTCGACCACAGCCGCAGCGGTTCGTAAAAATCGCCGGTGTAGACCGCCACAAAGCTGCGCGGCGTGGAAAACGCTTCCCCCGGCTTGAGCGTCGTGGCGGCGTCCAGCACCATCGAGGCGTTGATGCGGCCGTCGGCGGCGACGCTGACGGGGAACGAGAGGACCAGCGGCAGCGTTTCGATATGGCCGATGGCTTCGCCAACCGTCGCCGTCCAGAAAGCCACGATCGGAATCCCGCCGCCGAGTCCTTGAGGAGTCATGCCGCCCATTAGGTTCGGGCGGGAAAAATTCTTCGTGAGGCTAATCACTTCGTCTTCGCCCCATTTTCGGCTCGACCCCTGGAAAGACCAGAGGCGATAGGCCGACGCTTTCGGATCGGCCAAGGCCGCGCTTAGGCGATGCCGCTGCGCGACCACCTGGTCGAGCTTGAAGTCAGTCGTCCCCGAATTCTTGTAAACGACCGTGGTCAGCGCGAGGTTCGGGAAATCGTCATAGACCTCGACGGCAATCGTCTTTTCCATCCCCGCCGCATCTTCTGACGAACTGCGCCCGGTGATTTCCACCCGCTTGCCGCGTGGCCCGAGCTTCCCCTGCGCGTCGGAAATCTTGACGTGATTAAAATCCAAAGCGAATCCCCGGACCTCCTTGCCGGCGCTTACCAGAAGATCTCCGGAGGAATTCCGGCCTGTCTCGGGCTGATCCAGTGTCAGGCGCTTTCCATCCTTCATCAGCCAAGCTTGCACATAGCCCGAAGGCAAGACCTCGAACTCCGCCGCGCCTGTCTTGAGTGCGACCGGCCCGCCGGGATGTACCGTGACCGCCACGGCGGAGGTGAGGGCCTGCTCCGAAGGAGGAGACGCGGTCTGATTGCACCCGGTTAGGGCCAGGACGAAACCCGCCACCAGAAAGCCGAAGGCGCCCCGCCCGAGCTTGAAACTTAGAAACCCGCGGTGACCCGTCATTGTGATCCCCTCGTCATTTCTGACCCTTGAACTGGCTAAAGATTTTGTCGGCATTGCGATGATAGACCTTTTCGAGCACATCATGTGGAAGGTCCATACCGTAAATCTTCCAGCGCCCCTGTCCCGGAGATCCCCAGTAGTCAAAGTACTCATCCCCGGTCTCAAGCCAGCGCAAATAGTTGCGATACATGTCCTGGTTCGGCGTGGCGTCAGTCCCAAACAGGATCCGATCTTGATATTCAACGAAAAACCTCAGGGCGCGCCGCGGCTGTCGGCCCAGTTCCGCCTCGCGCGCGCCGAACTCCACCATGACGTTGGGATGGCGGTTCAGCACGTCCGAAACGTAGTCGAGGTCCTCCGGCCAGTTTCCCACATGCAGCGAAATGAATGTGGTGCCGGGATGCTTGGCGAACATCCGGTTGCGTGCTTCCAGAATCGATTCCTTGCTCGGGAACTGCGGGCCGTAGAACAGCCAGTCCGGATTGTCGATCAGCTCCTCGAATCTTTCGTTCGTGTTGTCCAGCGGACGGAAGAACGCCACCGGGTCGGTGACGTGGATGGCGACGGGAATCCCCAGCCGCCCGCACTCAGCCCAGATGGGATCCAGATTGGGATCGTCCACCGTGAGGAGCTTTCCGGACTTGTAGCGCACCCGGAGGCCCAGTTCCTTGGTGACCTTCAACCCTCGCGCGCCACGCGCCACAGCATCGTCAATCTGCCGTACCATTTGCTGGCCGAAGTCCGGTGCGTCCAGGTTTGTCCAATCGAGTTGGGTGAAGACAACGAAGCGGTCGGGATAGGGCTTGACCATCTCGTCCACCACTTTCTGAAGTTCCTGGCCCCACCTTCCTGTAAGAATCACGATCTTCTGGATGTTGCATGCGTCCATCAAGGCGACGACTTGGGCGGGAGGGATGCGCTCACGCGACGGACTTCTAGCGTCGTTGACATGGTTGTGGACATCGATGACCGGAAAGCGCGCGCGATAGACGTTGTGAACAGGAATATGGAGCATCGACTGCGGCTTAAAGTCCTTGAGCAGAATCGATTTCTTTTCCTCGGCCTCACGCCCTTTCGGCGCTTGTCCGGAAAGAGTGACGGGCATGACGATCAGGAGAACTGGTGCGATCAGGGCTGACGCTCTTCTCATGGATTCACTCCTTGAAGCCGGTGTGCTCACGTGCCGCCGACGGTCAGCCCGCCAGGCTCAGCATCCGCGCGGCATTATCGTGGTAAACCTTGCGAAGGATTTTGTCTGGCAGTCCCAAACCGTAAATCCGCCAGCGGCCTTGCGGGGGCACCGGCGCTGGCGCGTAGTCGAAGTATTCGTCCTGGGTCTCGAGGAACCGGTAATAAATCTCATAAAGTTCGTCGCCGAAAATTTGCTGCGGGGTGGCCAGGCCCTGCGGCGGAGGGACAGCGTCGGTGCCGAACATGATGCGGTCCTGGTATTTCTCAAAGAATTTGCGCGCGGCGCGCGGTTGGCGGCCCAGCTCTCCAATGCGCGCGCCCAACTCGACCGACATGTTGGGGAAACGATCCATGCATTCCGCGACGTAGGGCAAATCTTCCGCGTCGTTACCAAGATGCAGCGTGTTGAAATGCGTTTTCGGATGCCGGGCGTAAACGCGATTGCGCGCTTCCAGCAATTCGCGGTTGCTGGGGAAGTCCTTGCCGTGGAATGACCAGTCGGGATGATTGCTGAGTTCCTCGAAGCGTTCGTTGAAGCGGTCGATGGGAAGGAAGAAGGCTTCGGGATCGGAAATGTGAATGGAGACTGGAATCTTGAGGGCGCCGCATACTTCCCACATCGGATCAAGCCGCCGGTCATCAACCTTGACGAGCGGGCCGGTGGTGATTCCTTCGCGCACATAGAGGCCCAGCGCCTTGGTGACTTTCAGCCCGCGTGCGCCCGCCTTGTGTGCGCGCTCGATTTCGTCCGCCTGAAATTGGCTATAGTTGGGATCATTCAACCGATGCCACTGGGGCTCAGTGAAGATCAAGAATCTCTTCGGGTGCTCCGCTTGATACTTTTGAATCGTCTCCTCCATGCCGGC
>CAZTHM010000043.1:0-319 GCA_964613505.1 uncultured Acidobacteriota bacterium
GTACGCTGGCTGGGAAAATAAGCTATGAAGAAGTCAACCGGAGTCATTCCGGAAGAACTCGCATAGATCCGATGCAGGAACTCGCCGTCGCCCAGAATCTTCCGGGTCGCGTCGTTGATGGCGACGTCCCTCCCCGTCCATTCGCCCACTTGAAGGGGGAATGCGGAAAGCTGACTTCGCTGCGGCAGAACCTCCGCCCGGCTGCGCGAACGCAGGAAAACCGCGGTCGTCGCGAGTAAGAACACGAGTAGATAGAAGCGCAACGGAGAAGAGTTTGAGTGCAGGCTCATGGTGCTTCTTTGACTTCGCGTCCCCGCCA
>CAZTHM010000043.1:329-14657 GCA_964613505.1 uncultured Acidobacteriota bacterium
TCGACGGAAAAGAGCATCACCATCGCAATCACGAAGATCACCCAACCGGAGAAGGTGTGGAAGAAACCCTCGGCTTTTTGCGCGTCCCAGTAGTTGGCGACCAGGCCCGTCCCCACTACGCGCAGGCCATTCGCCACGACAGCAATCGGGATGGCGACAACCGCGAAGATTGCCCGGCGGCTGGCACGCGTCTCGAGGAAATACCCATAGATTATGGCCAGAGTCACCAGGGAAAGAAGCGACCGAATCCCGCTGCACGCCTCGGCAACCTCAAGCGTAGTTGAAGCCAGTTGGATGATGTTGCCTTCGCGCAGGACAGGGACTCCAATGAGTTCCAGCGTCGCGGTCGCAAATCGAGACGCCAGGAGTTGAAGCGGGAAAGCGATGTGATTGAAGACGATCGCCGGGATGGGAATCATCAGAAACAGGAAAGCCCACGGAAAAAGCAGAACTCGAAAGTGCGCCCAGCCCAGGAAATAGATGATCAGACCTGCCACAAGGAAGACAAGCGAACTTCGGGAGAGGAAAAACTCAACGCCCAGAACCCCAACCACCACGAGTCCCAGTGCGCCCGCGCAAATCGGCAGACCCAGCCACGAAGGCGCCAGGCCCAGTGCCATCCAACGGCGGCGGGAGAGCCAGGCCACGAATAGAGAGAAGGGAATAACCAGGAATCCGTGGGAAGCGTCCGGGTCATTCCACCAATCCCTGAACAGCAAGGTCAGAATCGGATAGTAGATGTAGCCGACAAGGATGGCAACAAACCCCAATTGCCAAAACCAAGTCCGCCAGCCCTTAGCCGCTTCGGCTAGATTCCCTGCAACATGCGCGTCCTGCGTAGGGATCATGAGGCCTCAAATCAACCAAGGCAAGAATACCCAATTGGCGGGTTTCTGGCAACCGCTTCGGGCCAGAGTGCTCATATGGAATCCGTCCACGCTGCGTCCGACCTTTAGTTCTGGCTGTATGGCTGACACCCAATAGCCGTTGTCCAAGTTTAGCCCCCTTTTCGACCAGTTGGGCGAGCCAGATTGTCTTCCGTCGGCCAGCCGCACGCGTCTTTTCTTCCTCCCTGACGGAACTTCCTTGGCACACCGGCTTCACTCTGGAGAAATGGTGGGAAATCTTTTTCCACTTTGTGGCAAATCCGTTGAACATTGGGGTGACTCTTGGTACAATTCGACTTGGATTGGCTTGGGCGGACGGAGAACAAGTCTAGATCTTTGAGTAGGTTAACACACTTTCCAGAGGGGAAAAGGGACATTGGCGAGCCCCGTGCTGACCTTTTGGTCGGCTTCCGGGCGGAACCGATTGCCGAAACAAGGGGTTACTGGCGAGGACCAATGGCATCGCATGTCCCGATTTCGTTCGCAACGCAGGGCGTGGCACTGTCCCACGCCTCGCGCGATCACTTCTTCGTCGAGAGCACCAGCACGACAATGCGCGCTATCGAGCGCGTCGCAGCCGACATCGCCTGCACCGACATCCCGGTCCTCCTGATTGGCGAGAGCGGAACGGGCAAGGAAGAGGTCGCGGTCCGCATCCATCGGCTGTCACGAAGGCAGACTGGACCGTTTGTCAAGATGATTTGCGCGGCCTTAACGCCGGATTTCTTTGAGGGCCTCGCGGCGAGGAGCTTGAATGGTGGTGATGGGGCAGTTGGCGGCGACTGGAGCGGGACGGTGTTCCTGGACGAGATTGAGGAACTCGATTCCGGGTGCCAATCCAAAGTACTCCACCTGCTGCCCGAGGGCGATGCGATCCCCCCCGTCCAAGCTCTGGGCGCCAGAATCATCTCCTCCACTGGGAAGGACATCGAAGATGAGGTTCAGCGTGGCCGTTTTCGCAAGGAGCTCTACTATCGTCTCAAAGGAGTTTGCCTCCGTCTCCCGCCCCTGCGTGAGCGTCGGGAAGATATCCCCGCTTTGTTCGAGCACCTGCTGGAGAAACACTCGATGCTGCTTGGCCGTCCCCGTCCCACGGTGAATTCTCAAGCGCTTCGGGCCCTGCAAGAATACAACTGGCCGGGGAACATCCGGGAATTGGAAAACGTCGCCAAGAAGATGGTCGCGTTGGGTAACGGGGAAGAAGGCGTGGCGGACTTGGGTTGGAATCCGGGCGACGGACATCATCGCGGCATCGCTCACGAAACTATATCACTGAAGGAAGCGGCTCGCGCTGCCTCCCGGCAGGCCGAACGGGAGTTGATTCTTCAGGTTCTGACGCGGGTGCGGTGGAACAGGAAGCGCGCCGCGCGGGACCTGCAGATCAGCTACAAGGCTTTGCTCTATAAGCTGAAACAGATTGGATTGGATGAATCAGGGCCCGCCTAGGCCCCGAGGTCATGCGACATGAAAACGAGAATCTGTCTCGCGCTGCTCCTTCTGCTGGCAACCGCTTGGTCGTTGGGAATGGCGCAGCCGGCCGCCCCGGAGAAGGCCAAAGAAAGCGGCCTGCCGGCTGCCCAAAGCGCCACCAAACCAGATAGCAGCCCCAAGTCCGCCACCGATGACCCGACTTATGTCATCGGCCAGGACGATGTCCTGGACATCAGTGTTTGGAAGGAACCTGAGGTGTCGCGGCAGGTTCCCGTTCGGCCGGATGGGAAGATCTCGTTGCCCCTATTGAATGATGTCCAGGCTGCTGGCTTGACGCCCATGCAACTTCAGGCACAGTTAACCGAGAAACTGAAGAAATTCCTCACCGAGCCCCAGGTGACCGTCATCGTTACGGCGATCAACAGCCGACGTGTTTACATGATGGGCGAGATCAACCGGCCGGGGGCGATTCCTATGGTGCCGAACATGACCGTTTTGCAAGCCATTTCAACGGCAGGGGGACTCTCGCAATTTGCCAACTCGTCCAAGATCCAAATCCTGAGGACCGAAAACGGGAAGCAGGTAACGTATCTCTTTAATTACAAGGATGTCATTCGAGGAGTGAAAACGGAGCAGAACATCATTCTGAAGCCCGGAGACTCCATTGTCGTCCCATAGGAGTGAGCCACGAATGCGCAAGCACTTTGGTTTGAGCAGCATGATTCTCGCCGTCGTGATGACTGGTTCGAGCATTTCGGCCCAGCAGTCCAGCAAAGCACCGGGACCGGCAGTGACCATTGCGCCGACCAGCCTCGATTTTGGCAATCAGCCTGTTGGTATACGGAGCGCCCTACAAACGGTAACCCTGACGAACAGTGGAACCCAGCCGCTGACCATAGTGAGGATCTTTCTTTCCAGTACAGACCACAGTCAGACCCACGACTGCCCGGCCTCGCTTCCTGCGGGAAAGAGTTGCACCATCTCGGTGACCTTCCTGCCGACGGGTTTGGGGACGCGAGCGAACGTGGTGAGAATCGACGATAACGCACCAGGCAGCCCGCACCGGCTTGGTATAACCGGCACCGGGATTGCGTCCGTGACAGAGCGGCACGCCCGCGAAGCGGCCGAGGCTGAGACCCGGCCGGACCGGAACGTTGATGCCCCGGCGCCGGATACTCGCCCTCTCTCCGGAGCCGAAGAGATCACGGCTGGACTACGTCACGGAGCCCGCAATTACGTTCTGCCCAGCCTTCAGGTTAACGCCTATGGGGATTCCAATCAGATCGTTGCCCCGGGCGGAACGAAAGGCTCCGAAGTAACAGGGAGTATCACTGGGCGGCTGGCTCTCCAGCGTGTTACTAGGAAGAACCAAGTCACCATGGATTACATGGGGGGCGGGATTTTCTATTCGCGGGATTCGGCACTCAACGCCACCATGCACCAGTTTGGCATCACGGAGAATATCCGGGGCCGCCGCTGGGGACTAATGTTGTCGGATCGGGCAAGTTACCTGCCGGAAAGCGCGTTCGGGTTTTCGGGCTTCGGAGGCCTCGGGGGGTTCAGCCCGGGCCTCGGCGGGAGTTTTGGAACCAACCTTGGCAATCTCAACCCCGCCAATTCGCTCACCCAGAGCATTCTCTCCGGGCGGGGAGACCGGGTGAGTAATACGACCGTAGCGCAAGTGGAGTACAACTCCAGCGCTCGTTCAACGTTTACGGTTTCGGGATCCTATGGCCTGCTTCGCTTCCGGCAACCCGGGTCGATTGAGAGTGACCAGAGGGTCTACACCGGAGGCTACAATTATATGGCTACCCGGAAGGACTCCGTCGCCATCACCTACGGGCTGGCTCAAATGCGCTTCAAGGGTGTAAGCCAGGGAATTGACAATCACTTCTTTCAGATGTCCTACGGCCGGCGAGTCACCGGCCGGCTCGGCCTGGAGCTGGCTGGCGGCCCGCAAATCACTATCTTTCAGCACTCCACGACGGCGTCTGACCAACACATCTCCTGGACGGCCAGTACTTCTGTGCATTACCGGGCTTCCCGGGCTGACCTGGGGCTTTCCTACTCACACTACACGAGCGCTGGATCCGGCTTGCTCCTTGGCGCCGAGACAGACCAATTCCAAGGCAACGTGGGATGGCAGTTTAACCGGAATTGGTCGGGTTCTTTAAGCCCGGGCTATGGGCGCAACACCCGCCTGAAGCAGAACACCGCAGGCGGTGTATCCATCAATTACGACTCCATCTATGCCGGCTTCGGGGTGCAAAGGACCTTGGGGCGTTACATGGACATTTCCTTCAACTACAACTTGCAGGATCAGCGAACTTCTGTTAGCGGGGCTTCCACACCGAATAGCGCAAACACTTACGTCCGCCACCTGTTTGGGTTTGGATTTAGTTGGCACACGCGCCCTGTCACGATCGATTAGTGGGCGCCGGGGCCAGCCTCTAGGCTGGGGAAGTTTAGGAGAGAATCTGATGTTAGGACACCGTGACCTGAGTATCGACGACTATCTGGCCATCCTGCGCCGCAGGCTCTGGATCATCCTCATCCCAGCGCTCATCGCCCCCATTTCGGCTTATCTGTTTTCACTTACTTTGCCCAACGAGTACACGTCCAAAACCCTGGTCCTCGTGGAACAGCAGAAGGTTCCCGATAGTTTCGTCAAATCGGTAGTTACGGAGGACCTTGCCGACCGTTTGGGGACAATGCAGGAGCAAATCCTCAGCCGCACGCGCTTGCAGCCCATCATCGAGCGCTTCGGGCTGTTCAAGGACCAGGTTGGGAAAGTGCCCATGGAGGACCTGGTTGCCAGCCTGCGGAAGTCAATCTCGATCACGGCCATCAAGACCCTCACGGCAAGCCGGACCGGCGACCTGCCGGGTTTCTACATCGGCTTCACCGCCAACAACCCCCGGCTTGCCAAAGACGTATGCGAGGAAATCACCTCGATGTTCATCCAGGAGAACCTGCGCGCCCGCGAACAACGCTCTCAGGGAACGACCGAGTTCCTCTCCAATCAGTTGGCGGAATCCAAACGCAAGCTCGATGATCAGGATGCAAAGCTGGCGGAATTTAAGCGGAAATACATCGGGGCGCTTCCCGGCCAGGAGCAAACCAACCTGGGCTTGCTGACGGGCCTCAGCACGCAGCTCGAGGCCGTGACGCAGAGCCTCAGCCGGTCTCAGCAGGATAAAGCTTATACGGAATCGCTCCTGGCCCAACAAGTAGCCGCTCAGGAGTCGACGCAGTCGACCGGAGGAACCCAGCCTGACGCCCTGCAATCGCAGCTTGCCAGCCTCCAGAACCAGCTCGCGGCGGCCGAGGCGCGCTATACCGCCGACCACCCCGATGTGATTAAACTCAAGATGAACATCGAGGAGGTAAGAAAGAGGATATCGGCGGCAAACTCCGTGCCCCAAGAAAGCCCTGTTCCTGAGAGCGGCGACCGGCGCGTTCGCGAGACGCCCCAGATCCAGCAACTCAGGGCCGCAATCCGTCAACTCGAGCAGACCATCCGCGAAAGAACCCGCGACCAAGCTCGAATCCAGCAGCAGCTCGGTGTCATCCAGTCCAGACTGTCATTGAGCCCGGCGGTGGAACAAGAGTTCAAGGAACTGACCCGCGACTATTCGACTGCGCTGGCGTTCTACAACGATCTCCTGGCGAAGGAAAGCCAGTCGCAAATGGCCACCAACCTGGAGCGCCGCCAGCAAGGCGAGCAGTTTCGCATCATGGATCAAGCCAATCTGCCAGAAAGCCCCTCTTTTCCGAACCGGCCGATGTTTGCCGGCGGCGGGCTCGGACTCGGATTGGCCCTTGGCATCGGAATCACACTCCTGATCGAGATGGGTGATAAATCGATCCGATCAGAAAACGACATCAAATTCTTCCTGCAGGTGCCGACACTGGCGGTGATACCCGTGGTCGTAGGGGGCAATGGAAACAAGACCCCTTTCTGGAGACGCTTCCGAAAGAAGGAGTCCAGACCGGCAGTCCGTGCTGACGCTTAGGATGTTGGAACATGTATAAGAAGTTTTTCGGATTGAAGGAAAACCCGTTCAACGTAACGCCCGACCCGAGGTATCTCTACTCGACTCCCCACACGGATGAGGCACTGGCTTGTTTGACTTACTGCATTCAGGGCCGCAAGGGGTTTGTTCTGCTGACCGGGGACGTGGGGACCGGTAAAACAACTCTCCTCAACAAACTCCTGGAATGGCTTCGCCGGGAGCAAGTTGCGACAGCCTTTGTCTTCAACCCGCGGCTCAACACCCTCCAGTTCCTGGACTACATGATGTCGGATTTCGGCGTGAACTGCGAGACCCGACTGAAGAGCCAAGTCCTGCTGCAGCTTAACCACTGGTTGCTGGAACGATACCGCGCGGGTGGGACAGCGGTTTTGATTGTGGACGAGGCGCAGAATCTCTCCCCCGAAGTGCTGGAGGAGATTCGATTGCTCACCAACCTGGAAACGTCCACTGAGAAACTCCTGCAAATCGTCCTCTCGGGCCAGCAGGAGCTGGAGCTGCGACTGCGTCAGCCGGAGTTCCGCCAGCTACGCCAGCGCATTACCTTGCGCTGCAAGACGTACCCCCTCACCCTGGAAGAGACTCGAAATTACGTGGTAACCCGCCTGCGAGTGGCGGGAAACGAAGGGCGGCAGATTTTCACGACCGAGGCAATCGATGCCCTCCACCATTATTCGGAAGGGATTCCTCGCGTCATCAACGTGATCTGCGAAGATGCCTTGATCAATGCCTTTGCAGATCAGAAGCCTTGCGTGGACCGCAATATAGTAGAAGGCGTGGCGAAGGACCTTGAGCTGGATATCTATCCGCCTACCGCACCTCCTCCTGAGCCGATCGTTGAACGAACACGCGCTAACGAGTATTCCGGAACAGCCTACGGGCTGGGTGCGGCGCTCGAAACGGAAGAATTGCCAGCGACCGGTCGTCTCAGAAAAAGTCCCGCAGACTTTCCTCAGAGACGCGAACCTGCCCACGAGACTCCGAGGCCAGGGAAAGCCACGCCCAGTACTGCCGCGGCAAGACCTTCGGCCGCGGTCAGCCCGTCCCTGACTCACAGCGTGGCGGCGAAAGGTCCTGTGGGACCGATTGCGGTGGAACCCCCTAAGACCCAGGGTTCGGCTCCGGCACCTGCCTTGCGGCAAGCGGCCGCCACTGCGCCGGGGGGTCCCGTTGCCACTCCGCTCGCGCCCGAGATGAAGCTCCTGAAGGCCGCCGGGGAGCCGGGCAAAGAGGGAGCAAAAAGCACAACTCCTGTGGTCCTGTTGCCGGCCCCCGCCGGAACAGCAGGGCGTCCAGCGGCCGATCCCGATGTCGTCCAGATCCTCCGCTCTGATTTTACCCCGGCCAAAGCGCCGACGAGCCGACCGCCGGTTAAACAACCCACTCCCCTCCCGAAGGTCCGGCCCGTGCGGATGACCCCAAGGGTTTGGGCTGTAATTGGACTGAGCGTGGCGGTCAGCATCGTCGGTGTCTTCACTTTCGTGGAACTATCCAGAATGAGGAAAGCCTCTCTCGCGCCGACAGCCATTCCAGTAGCGCTGCAACCCTCGACGCCTACTACGGCGGCTGAAAAGCCGCTTGCGTCAGATGAAGCGTTGGCCTCACAAGGGCCCGCCGATGCCCCCGCCGTGGAATTGACGAGAAAGGCTGATGTCGTTCCCCGACTAGAAAGGGAGAGTGCGACGACCGAGCCAGCACCTCGCAGCGCGGCCTCGCAGACTCCGCCGGTCAGCGCGCGCATTTCTGCCGCGCCTCGAGTGGGTCGCCTTGTGGTAACGGCGAATGTGGAGGGAGCCAGCATTTCGATTGATGGCCGGACAATTGCCCACGCTCCGATGCCATACACATTCTCTTCTCTCCCTGTCGGAGCGCATCGAATTGTGGTCTCAAAACCCGGCCATGAGGATGCCTCCGCTATTGTAACGGTGCAGGAAGGAAGCACGGCGTCCTTCGATGCCCAACTTTCGTCTCCCGGCGGCGAAATCAACATTGTGACCAACCCCCCAGGGCTGGGTGTTGCCATCGACGGAGGTCCGTTTGCCCCCAGCCCCGTCCAGGCTATCGTTGCCGTCGGGCCGCATACTTACCGTATCAAACTTCCCGGTTCTCGAGTCTACGAGAGTACTTTCGATATCAAAAACGGAGCCATCATTACCCGCCGCGTGGACTTTGTGGGAGGAGAGTGGCTCCCGCCGGGAGAGACTCAGTAGACGTTCAGAGACTGCTGCACCCGTGAATTGGAAAGGTCGTGTACTTTGAGCATGTATCAGAAGTTTTACGGTTTGAAGGAAAACCCCTTCAACGTTACACCGGATCCCAGGTATCTGATTCACACGCCGCATACCCAGGAGGCTCTGGCTTGCCTGACTTATGGAATCCAGAACCGCAAGGGATTCATGCTGCTGACCGGCGAAGTGGGGACAGGAAAAACCACGCTCCTGAACAAACTGCTGGATTGGCTGCGACAGGGGCAGATTGCCACGGCTTTTGTGTTCAACTCACGGCTCAATGTGACGCAGTTCCTGGACTACATGATGGCGGACTTCAGCCTGCCTCGCGAACCCCGGTTGAAAAGCCAAGTCCTTGTGCAACTGAACCAGTGGCTGCTGGAGCGCTACCGGGCGGGCGGGACGGCAGTCCTGATTGTAGATGAGGCGCAGAACCTCTCAGCCGAGGTTCTGGAAGAGATCCGGCTGCTCACCAACCTGGAGACCTCCACGGAGAAACTGCTCCAGATCGTGCTCTCGGGCCAACCGGAGTTGCAGTACAAGCTGAGCCAGCCGGCCCTCCGTCAGCTCCGGCAAAGAATCACGTTGCGCAGCAGGACTTACCCGTTGAGCTTGGAAGAGGCTCATCAATACGTCAACGCGCGGTTGCGCGTGGCGGGAAGCGATGGACGACCCATCTTTACTCACGAGGCCATCGAAGCCGCTCATACTTATGCCCACGGCATCCCCCGAGTGATGAACCTCCTCTGTGAGCACGCACTCATCAGTGGTTACGCCGATCAGCGTTGCCCCATTCCGCCGGAAACGATCGTCGATGTGGCGCAGGAATTCGAACTCGATGTGATCATGCCGACAGCGCCCCCCGTGACGGAGGGTGACGGGAGAAACCTCCACCGCAAGGAGATGCTGCAGGATCCGGCGGTCTTGATGCAGCGGTTGCGCCGCTCCCAATAGGGTTAGGATCAAGCAGGGAAGGATTCTATGAGCCGTATTCATGATGCCTTGAAACAGGCCGAGCAAGAAAGAACCGGTACCCCCCGGGCGGACCTGGGCCCGAAGGCCGGGGCCGTCAGTCCGGCCGCCGCGGGGATCGCAGAGAGGGAACAGCCGGCTGGGGGCGCGGGAGTGAGTGTGCTACCCGCAGTGCAGGAGGCTGTCCCCTTCACCGGCCCGCTGACAATCGAAACGCTGCTGGCGCGCTGCCCAGTGTCTCAATGGAAGCCTGACCCCAGCAGACTGCTCCCGGCGAGCCCGCAAGGTTTTTCCCTCGGCAGTGAGGAGTTCCGCACTTTGCGCTCCAAGCTCTACCAGAGCCGTGACACGAAACCCTTGCGAACGATCCTGATCACCAGCGCGTTGCCGCAGGAGGGAAAGACTTTCGTCGCCGCCAACCTCGCTCAGGCCATCGTCCGCCAGCGCGAGCGGCGCGCCCTTCTGATCGATGCCGATCTCCGATGGTCACGGCTTCACCAGTCACTCGGGACTCGCCTCTCACCGGGATTGACGGAATACCTTCGTGGGGAAGCGGATGAGCTCGCCATCATTCAGCGCGGCCCGGTGGAGAACTTATTCTTCATCCCCGGCGGAAGGTCCGCCCCCAATGCGGCGGAATTGATCGCCAACGGCCGGCTCCAGACCTTGCTGGCGCGCCTGGGGCCGATCTTCGACTGGGTGATTCTCGATTCCCCTCCCGCCGTCGCGATGTCGGACGCCAGCCTGATGGCGGATTTCTGTGACGGCGTTGTGCTGGTGGTGGCGGCAGGAAAGACTCCTTTCGATATGGCTCAAAAAACCCGCGAGATCTTTCGCCAGAAGCACTTGCTCGGCGTGGTTCTAAACCGCGTGCAGCCCGGTTCGACCGACAGCCATTACTCTTACGGGTACTACGACCAATCGGGGGAAAAAAAGAAAGCGAAGAGGTAGCAAGCTGTGGTTCGACTGTTTAATGTCCACTATCCAACCCGCGTCCTGGTTCTGCTGGGCGGAGAAGCGTTCCTGGTCTGCGCGTCCTTTCTGCTGGCAGCGGTCATCCGGTTCGGCGAAGATTCCATCTTGCTCCTTCACTACGAAGGGGGCTACAGCCAGGTGGCGCTGGCCGCAGGCCTCTGCCTGCTCTCCTTATACTATTTCGATCTGTACGACTCCCTGATTATCAGCAACAGCCGGGAAGTGCTGACCAGACTGATCCAAGTGCTGGGCGTCACCTGCCTGATCATGGCCCCGCTCGGCTATTTCCTTCCGGCGGCGCGAGTGGATAACCGGTTTTTCATGCTGGGGATCGTTTTAGCCGGGCTGACGATGGCCGGGTGGAGGAAACTCTTCCTGGTCGTGAACGCGTCGTCGCGCTTGGCCCGGCGAGCGGTCATTCTGGGGACAGGACCGCAGGTCCACTCCCTGAGCAAGGAAATCGAGAAACGCCCTGAATGGGGTGTGCGATTGGTGGGCTATGTCGGCAAGCCGCCGGCTTCTCCCCCCGACGTGAATGGTCTGGTCCGCCTCGGTGACCTGGAAGAGCTGGCCGGCGTGGTCGAACGAGAACGGGTCGGCCAGATCATCATCGCCATGGGTGAACGGCGCGGCCGCCTGCCGGTCGACATCCTGCTGCAACTCAAGAGCCGCGGGGTCCTGGTTCAAGACGGGGGCGACGTCTATGAGACCCTGACCGGAAAGATCCCTCTCGATTCACTTCGGCTAAGTTGGCTGTTGTTTTCTCCCAGTTTTCCTGTCTCCAGGCCGATGCTGGTTTATAAGCGGCTGACTTCTATTATCCTTTCCACGCTCGGACTTATTATCACGCTGCCTCTGATGGCGATCATCGCGGTGGCGTTGAGACTGGATTCCAAGGGCTCCATCATCTTTCGCCAGAAACGCGTCGGGCAGGACGGCAAGCTCTTCGACCTCTACAAATTTCGCTCCATGTATGAGTCGGACGATCCGATTGCCCAGTCGGCGCCGGCGCGCGAGAACGACGACCGGTTCACTCGGGTCGGTCGCTGGCTTCGGCGCACGCGCCTGGACGAACTCCCGCAGTTGTATAACATCCTCCGCGGGAACATGTATTTCATCGGGCCGCGCCCCTTCGTGCCGAAGCAGGAAGAAGACCTCACGGAAAAAATACCGTACTACCGCCAGCGCTGGGCTGTAAAACCCGGGGCGACAGGGTGGGCACAGATCAACTACGGGTACTGCGAAACGGTGGAGGATAACACCGAGAAACTGGCGTACGACTTGTTCTATATCAGGAATATGTCCATGGGCCTCGATCTCCTTATCGCGTTTCGCACCATCAAAGTCTTGCTGCTGGGCCGCGGGTCACGGTAGGAATCCCCTGCTTCCTCGCAGCACAGGCGAATGTGAGGCCGATACTTTCGGACCCACAAGAACCGTCGGGAATACTGGCCGCCTTGATAGGCCGACGTTCAGGCATTCGTCAACCATGAAGTGTATTTTCACCGTCGACGTTGAAGACTGGTTCCACATCCTCGACGTCCCTTCGACGCCACCACTGTCCGCCTGGGATTCGTTGCCTTCGCGGGTCGAAAAGAATTTTCTGAAGTTGCTCGATATCTTTGCGGAGAAGGACGTCCGCGTCACCTGCTTTTTTCTGGGCTGGGTTGCCGAGAAGTTCCCGCATCTTGTGAAGGAGGCCGAATCGCGAGGGCATGAGATCGCTTCCCACGGTTATGCCCACCGATTGGTTTATCAGATGAGCCCGGCGGAGTTCCGTGCCGACGCGCTCAAATCCAAAAAGCTCCTGGAAGATATCACCGGATGCCCGATTCTCGGCTATCGATCTTCGGGATTCTCCGTCACTGAGAAGACGCCCTGGTTCTTTGACGCGCTCATGGAAGCTGGCTATCAGTACGACTCGTCCGTCTTTCCAGGCGTCCGAGAGCATGGCGGACTGAAAGGCGCAAGCCTCGCCCCCTACCGCCTCAACGGCGGAAGCCGCGATTTCGTCGAGTTTCCGATTACAATCGTCAAGGTGTGGGGTAAGCCCGTCTGTTTTTTCGGCGGAGGTTACCTTAGGCTCTTTCCCTACTTTCTGATAAAGCGTATGACGGACCGAGTGCTTACGGAGGGCCGCCCCGCGATTTTCTATATCCACCCGCGGGAGATCGATCCCAACCACCCACGTCTGCCCATGAGGCCTGCACGGGAATTTAAGTCGTATGTGAATTTGAGCAGCACCGAGGGGAAAATTCGGAATTTACTTTCGGATTTCCAAATGACGACCCTGGAGCTTTTCCTTAGCGGTCAAGATTCGATCCGTCCCAAAAGGCAGTTTTGAAATGGCAAGACAGACCCTGAATTGCCCATTGATCTTCCGGATTGAGGCAATATTGCTTGTTGGACGGAAGGCGAGGCGTCATCCCATTCCCGCTTTCCGCCAGCAGACCCGTTCGCAGAAGCAGGCATTCAGGTGCAGGAGAAGCTTCATCCCCCTGCAGAGGGCGGCAGCGAGGTGCACCTTTTGGCAGTGCTCCAGTACTCTGCTCCAACCCCGCCGGCAGATACCTTGCCCCGAATGCTCCTCGGATTTTCGGTTACTTAACTTGCGGGGCGTCCGGGCCGAACTTGCCGAGCGACAATCAATAGTTGGCGGGCATTCGAGTCTGAACCCGTCTCCATGTTCAAATGCGGAGGCCTCGGAAGCGACGCTTTTGGAAACTAAGGACCTCTCATGAATCTGGCGGCCACAGTCCGGGAACCGCTCCAGGAATCGCAGCAGACGAATGTCGAAAGGCCGCGTGAGCCGCGGTGGGATTTAGCCTTTGTCGGTGTTCTGATATACCTGTTCGTGGAGTATATGCGCCTCTCCGCGCAGATCCCATTCCTACAGGCCATTGCTGTGGGAAAAGTCGCGGTCGGACTGGCCGCTCTGGGATTCCTGGTCTCCCCGCGAATACAGGGTGGGGATAGAAGACCCGTCCGCGCTATCGACTTTACGCTTTGTTTTTTGGTTTTGGCGAGCTTTCTGTCTTGTTGTTTTGCCGAGCACACCGAGCCCGCTTGGAAGAGTTTTATCGACCTCCTCAGGTGGGTGGTAATCTATTTCCTGATCGGACGCATTGTAAGGAGCCCCTGGCGCGTCCGGGTATTTGTTTTTCTGTTCCTTCTGCTCAATCTCAAGATGGCGCAAGCCGCAATTCGCAGATACTTCATCGCCAGGAGGTTTATCAGCGAGGAGCGGCTTGCCGTTGAGGGCGTCGGGGCAGGGTCGGTAGGCTTCTTTGCTAATTCCGGAGACTTCGGAGTGGCGATGAGCGTCGTTGTCGGCTTTACGAGGTCCTTGCTCTTCACAAAATCTTCGAAGCCTATGCGCCTGTTGGTGGCCGTAAGCTTCCTTGCTTGCTTGGGGGGTGCAATTGTCACTGGCACTCGGGGCGCGCTGCTGGCCATTGCCATTGTGGTGTTGATCAGTTGGGCCACCGATCCGAAGCGCACACTCGGTCTGGTATTTGCCCTCGCGATTGTCACGGCAGGGGTGTATTTCATGCCCAAGGCCATTGCGGAACGAACCCAATCGGGTTTCCATCCTGAAGACGATCCCACGGCGAGTCTCCGCCTGCGATTATGGAAGGCTGGTCTCAGGATGTTCGTGGACCATCCCCTGCTGGGCGTAGGGATTGGGAACTTTTCGCACGAGTACTATGCAAAATATGCAACCGAGGACCCCGACCCTGCAAAATGGAATCCCCATAGTATTTATGTTCAGGCCCTCTCGGAGCTTGGTCTACTAGGCTA
>CAZTHM010000044.1:0-14533 GCA_964613505.1 uncultured Acidobacteriota bacterium
TCATCTTGGCAATCCAGGTCTGGTGCTTGGTGATCGGCGGCCCGGCGGGGATCTCGCCGAAATAGCGCTCCACTTTCTGGCGCGCGGTCTCCGCGTCGATATCCCCGGCCAGCACGATAACGGCGTTGGCCGCACCGTAATAGTCGGCGAACCATTGCTTCACGTCTTCGAGTGACGCAGCGCCCAGATCTTCCATCGATCCAATGACGCTCCAGGAATAAGGGTGGCCCTTCGGATAGGTGTTCTCGGAAATGGTGATATAGACCTTGCCGTAAGGCTGGTTTTCGCCCTGCCGTTTCTCGTTCTGCACCACGCCGCGCTGCTCGTCGAGCCGGGGCTTGTCGATGACGCCCACCAGGTGCCCCATGCGGTCGGACTCCATCCAGAGGACGACATCCAATGCGGAGGTCGGAACGTTCTGAAAGTAATTCGTGCGATCGTTATTGGTGGTCCCGTTCAGGTCGGTGGCGCCCAATCCTTCGAGAACCTTGATGTAATCGTCGTTGTAGTGCTCACTGCCGTTGAACATCAAGTGCTCGAAGAGGTGCGCAAAACCCGTCTTCCCCAGCTTCTCGTTCTTGGAGCCCACGTGGTACCAGACGTTCACGGCCACAATGGGCGCCTTGTGATCTTCGTGCACGAGAAGGGTCAGGCCGTTTTTCAGCACGAATTTCTTGTAAGGAATGTCAATGACGGCTGGCTCCTGCGCGATCGCGAGAGTGCTGATTCCGAGGAAGACCAGACTCAGGATGGGAAGAACAACGTGGGCCGTAGCTTGACGCGATTTCATGCACCGCTCCTTTTACCGAAGCTCTGTCAGTCAATGATGTTTTCGGGCGCAAACATCTTATGCCGCGCCATGAGGCAAGTCAACGAAGGAGGGGCGGGCCGCGGGCCGGCGCGCTGTGTGGGGTTACTTCTTCATTCTGCGAACGTAGACCATGTAATCAGTCGCGGCGGGTTTGCCGCCGGCTTCGCGGACCGCCGCCGCCACCTGGCCGCGATGATAGACTGAGTGCAGGATGAGATGCATGAGGACGTCGCGAATGGGCGTCTGAAATTCCACACCCTTCAGATTCCGGTACGCGAGATTGCCTCCGATTTTTTCGGGAGTCAGGTTTTCGAGCAGAGCGGTACAGCTCTGGTGAACCTCCTCGATGGCCGCACGACATTCGTCCGCGCTCAGGACCGGCCAGGGCTCCGCCGACGGCGGCTCAGGACTCGCGAAACGCCCCAGCCAGATCCGCTGCGCGCCGAGGACGTGCGAGAAAAACTTGCGCGGCTTCTCCGCATCACCACCGACAGTGCTCAGGCTTGCCAGGGCTTCGTTGTTTGCCCAG
The DNA here is from genome assembly GCA_964613505.1 of uncultured Acidobacteriota bacterium. GTDB lineage: Bacteria > Acidobacteriota > Terriglobia > UBA7540 > UBA7540 > CAZTHM01. The sequence goes on from CAZTHM010000044.1 coordinate 1,341, forward strand.
TAGTCGTAGTCAAACAGTTGTCGAATGAAATTCAGGTGCTCCATGTTTTTCCTCCGGCGACGCTAAAGAGGTTCTTGCCTTTTGCCTTTTCGTCTCTTGCCTTTGGCCTTTAACTTTTGCTCTTTGCCTTTTGACTTTTGCTTTTTGCTTTTCCCGTTTGCCTATTTCGCCTCTTTCCAGTTCTTCCCTACCCCGATGTCCACTCGGAGAGGTACCTTCATGACATAAGCCCCTTCCATCTCCGCCTTGACGATTTCGCGCGCTGCGTCGAGTTCGTCATCGGGCGCCTCAAAGACCAGCTCGTCGTGGACAGTGAGAATCATGCGCGTCCGGAGCTTTTCCCGGTGCAGCCGGGATTGCACCTTGACCATCGCCAGCTTCATCAGGTCGGCGGCGGTGCCTTGCAGCGGAGTGTTCATCGCCTCGCGCTCGGCGCGGTTGCGCGAGGGCACGTCCCGGCTGTTGATTTCGGGAATGGGCCGCAGGCGGCCGAAGAGCGTGCGCACGCGCCCGGTTTGGCGCGCTTCGTCCACGATTCCGTCGAGAAAGTCTTTCACCTTCCTGTAGCGTTTGAAATACTCGTCGATGTATTGCTGCGCCTCGGTCTTGCTGGTGCTGGTACGAGCGGCGAGCCCAAACGAGCTCAGGCCGTAAATCACGCCGTAGTTGATGGCCTTGGCCATGCGGCGATGCTCGTGGGTCTGCAAGCCTGGCGGCACCCCGAAGATTTCCTGCGCGGTGCGCGAGTGGATGTCCTCGTTGCGCGAGAACGCCTCGATGAGCAGCGGGTCCTCAGCCATATGCGCAAGCACGCGCAACTCGATCTGCGAGTAGTCCGCCGAAATCAACCGCCAGCCCGGCTCGGCGACAAACGCTGAGCGAATCCGCAAGCCGAATTCGTCGCCGATGGGAATGTTCTGCAAATTCGGATTCGACGACGACAGCCTCCCGGTCCGTGCCACTGTCTGGTTAAAACTGGTGTGTAGCCGGCCGGTCGAGGGATTGATGAACTTCGGTAAGGCGTCGATGTAAGTTGACTTCAGCTTGGCGCGTGTGCGGTACTCGATGATTCGGCGTGGCAACTCGTGGCGCTCGGCCAGCGCTTCGAGTACCGACGCTTCCGTCGAATATTGCCCACTCTTCTTCAGCCGCCGCCCGCCCGGCAGCTTAAGTTTCTCGAAGAGGATATCGCCCAACTGCTTGGGCGAATCGATGTCAAAGGGCGCTCCCGCCAGGTCGTAGATTTGGCGCGTAAGGTCAGTGAGTTCCTTCTCGAATTCCCCCGACATGCGAGCCAGGATTTCCGGGTCGAGGCGAATACCCGCCGCCTCGACCTCCGCCAGCACAGCAGCCAGCGGCAGCTCGATCTCGTCGTACAGAGCCTTGAGGCCTTCGCGAACCAGCTCGGGAACAAGCAGCGCGGCGAGTTGGCGCGTGTCGTCCGCGGCATCCGCGAGCAATGCCGAAAGCTTGCGACTCTGACGACGCAGGACGATGTCGTCGAGCTTGTGGCTGGAAGCCAGCGGCTCGAGCAGGTAGGAGTAGAGCATCGTGTCGTCGGCGACCCCGGCGAGATCGATCCGCTCCTTGGCGAGCAGCATTCGCAAGAGCTTCGAGTTGTGAATCGTCTTCAGCCGCGCCGGGCCGCTGAGTATAGGCTTCAGAACTTCGAGCAACTCAGCCGAAGCGCCAACAGCAGCAAGCGGGACGGTGGCCAAACGAGCGCCGTCACACAATCCCAAGCCCGCCAGCCGGCCACCAAAGCCTCCCTCACCTTCCACCGCGAACCCAATGGCAATGGACAGTTCCGGCGCGAGTTTCTCAATCCATTTTGAAAGCGCCTTAGGCGTGTACAGCTCTTCGGATTGAACCGAAGCCTCCACCGGGCGTGGCACCTGCTCCAAGAACTCGCGCAACAGAGAGGAGAAGCCCAGTTCCTGGCAAAGCACCGTGAGTTCAGCGATTTCGAGTTCACCAACTTTCAACTGCTCGACGCTGGTTTGGAGTTCCACGTCGATGCGGATGGTGGCGAGCTCCCGGCTCAGCAGCGATTCGTTGCGGAAGTCACGCAGCGCGTCACGGTAACTCTGTTTCTTGACCTGCTCGTAATTCTCGAGAGTCTTCTCCAGCGTGCCAAACTGTTGGATAAGCTCCGTGGCCCCCTTCGGGCCGATGTAGCTCCGCTTCTTCTCGCCCTCGGCCAGAGGCGGTTCCTGGCCGGGCAACGGCCGCGCCCCGGGGATGTTGTCGCTCGGGTCGCCGGTCAAGGCGAGCCAGTCCACGACTTGCGCGGGATCGACGCCCAGAATCTCCTTGACCTTCGCTCCGTCACAGACGGTTTCGCCGTCGCTCCCACCGCGCGCGGGCTTCAGGACTTTCACCTTCTCATTCACGAGTTGGAAGAGGTCCTCGTCACCCGAAACGATGAACACGTCCAGGCCCGCGGCCGAGCCTTGCTTGGCCAGCGTCCCGATCACGTCGTCAGCCTCGAAGCCTTCCTTCTCGACCAGAGGCATTCCCAGCGCCGCGCAGAAGCGGCGCACATAGGGGAGTTGCACGGCCAAGTCCTCGGGAAACGCCGGCCGATTGGCTTTGTACTCTTCGAAAAGCTTGTCGCGGAAGGTCGGCGCGGCGAGGTCGAACGCTACGGCCACATGGTCAGGCTGATAGTCTTTGAGAAGTTTCCGCAGGGTACGAACGAAAATGTAGATGGCCTTCGTCGGCATGCCACTGGGAGAAACCAGCGCCATTTGCATCGGTGCGAAAAAGGCGCGAAACACCAGCGACATCGCATCAATCAGGAAGAGCTTCCCGCCCGCCTCCGTCGCACTCTTCTCGCCTCCAGATTTGCCCAAGCTTCTCCCCCTGAATGAAGGTGCAGCCATTCTAACCCAACCTTGAAATCGCCGCGGAGGTTCAGGTAACCCGCAGGGCCAAGGCAGGGGCTGACGGCGAACCTCCCACAATGGAGAATGGAGAATTCTTGACTCTGGCAAAACCGCCCCAATATGTTGTATGATTACCACACTGAAGATGGAGACAGGTTCTTGTCGGTATGTCAACTCATTGAAAATAAGAATCTTAATAAAATTTACCTGATGGCAGTTGTCGTGCGATATTGGTTCCGACTTGAAAGGAGCGATTTGACTTACCAACAAACCGTCGCCTCACCCGTCGGCATTTCAGGAATCGGCCTGCACACGGGCGTCCCGGTCAAGGTACGTCTCACCCCTGCCCCGGCCAACACCGGAATCCTCTTCCAGCGGACGGACCTCGAAGGTTTTGTGATCGAGGCGCGCTCCCGGCACGTGGCCCGAGTGAGCTATGCCACTAGCCTGATGAAGAAAGGCGTCCTGATCTCCACCACCGAGCACCTGCTCTCGGCGCTGGCCGCGAGCGGCGTGGACAACGTGGTGATCGAAATCGACAACCTCGAAGTGCCCATCCTGGATGGCAGCGCGCTTCCTTTCCAGCGTCTGATCGGGGAGGCGGGCCTGCGCCGCCAGCGTGCCAAGCGGACTTACGCCAAGATCCTGAAGGCGGTGGAAGTCGTCGAAGGCGCGAAGCGGATTGCCGTCTATCCGGCGGACACTTTCCGCATCACTTACCGGATCGCGTTCCCCCATCCCTTGATCGGGGAGCAGTCGCTGGAATTCGATCCGGGCGAGGGGAACTACGAAGTGGAAATCGCACCGGCGCGCACTTTCGGCTTTTTGGAAGAAGTCGAAATGCTGAAGAAAAGCGGCCTGGTGCGCGGCGGCTCGCTTGAAAACGCCGTGGTCTTGACGCGCGAAGGCGTATTGAATCCGGAAGGACTCCGCTTCCCGGACGAGTTCTGCCGCCACAAGATCCTCGACCTCATCGGTGATCTTGCGTTGCTAGGCCATCCTCTGCTCGGTCACGTCGAAGCCGAGCGCGCCGGGCACGCCCTGCACAGCGCGTTGGTGAGCCGGCTGCTCAAAGAAAAAGACGCCTGGACACCGGTACATTACACTGAGCCCGCATCGAAAGCCACCACCGCCCCTCCGCCGCAACTCCTTGTTCCGACGCCGGTCGCTTGACCGCAATCCGCTGGCACCCGTCATCCTCAGACACAATCTGTCGCCGAGCTCCAGTTGAAGCTCACGCCCCTTCGTCGGGTCACACACCCGCCGCGGCAATCTGTTGCCTTCGAAAGCCATCTGCTATACTTCTCCAGCCTGCCGCTCGCCAGGCCGCAGGGGGGCACGGATGAGCACTGTTGAAACCGACAAAGAGCTAAGTGTCTATGAGTCAATGGCCGCGCGTTTTGACGTCGCGGCCAAAAAACTGAATCTGGAAGATGGTCTCACCAAGTACCTCCGCACCCCCAACCGGGAAATCATCGTTCACATTCCAGTCTCTCTGGACAGCGGGCAGCTGGAAGTCTTTGACGGTTTCCGGGTGCAGCATAGCATCGCTCGCGGCCCTTGCAAGGGAGGGTTGCGGTATGGACCCAACGTCACTCTGGACGAAATCCGCGGCCTCGCAGCCGAGATGACCTGGAAATGCGCAGTAGTGAATATCCCCTTCGGCGGCGCCAAGGGTGGCGTCATCTGCGACCCGCAGAAGCTCTCGCAAGGCGAACTCGAGCGCATCACGCGGCGCTACACGGCGGAAATCCTGGACTACATCGGCCCGGAACGCGACGTCCCCGCCCCCGATATGAACACCAACGAGCAGACGATGGCCTGGATCATGGACACCTACTCCATGCACGTCCGGCACACGGTGACGGCGAGCGTGACGGGCAAGCCGATCGATTTGGGCGGGTCGCGCGGCCGCAAGGAAGCCACAGGGCGCGGATGCATGATCTCGACCGACCAGGCCCTGAAGCGCTTCGGACGGCAGCGGGACCAGACGCGCGTCATCATCCAGGGATTCGGCAACGTCGGCTCCCAGGCAGCCCGGCTGATGCACGAGGCAGGATACAAAATTATCGGTGTGGCCGACATTAACGGCGGGGTCTTCAACACCAATGGCCTGGACCTCCCCGCCCTGCTCGACTACGTGAAGGAGACCAAGACGGTCAAGGGATTCCCGGGCGGAGAGAGCATCGGCACCATGGAAATCCTGGAACAGGATTGCGAAGTGCTGCTCCCTGCAGCCACCGAGAGCGTCATCACCAGCCGCAACGCCAGCCGAATCAAGGCGCGCATTTTGACCGAAGGCGCTAACAGCCCGACTTCCGCGCCCGCCGACGACATTCTTTTCGACCGCGGCGTCTTCGTCATTCCCGACATCCTGGCCAATGCCGGCGGCGTGACGGTTTCTTACTTCGAGTGGGTGCAGGATCGGCAAGGATACTTCTGGCCCGAGGGCATGGTGAACGAGCGGCTGAAGCATATCCAGGTGGCGGCGTTCAACGACGTGGTGCGCTACGGCGAGAAGCACAACGTCAACAACCGCATCGCCGCTTACATGCTCGCCGTCGACCGCGTGGCGTTCACACTGAAGTTGCGCGGAATTTATGCGTAGTCAATCATTCGGAGGAAAACGAAATCATGGCAGATATCGACGGTGCGGCAGAAACGAAAGATTTTCATCTCGACATTCCCGCCAGGAACGAAGCCTTCTTTCTGAAAGGCTCGGGGGCGCTGGACTGGGGAATTCAGAACCGCCTCTCGCGGATCTTCAGCCCATTGTCCGGCAAGACGGTGATGCTGGCGATCGATCACGGCTATTTCCAGGGGCCCACGACCGGCCTGGAGCGAGTGGACGTGAACATCGTCCCGATCGCGCCTTACGCGGACGCGCTGATGCTGACGCGCGGCATCCTGCGCTCCACCATTCCGTCATCGTACCGCAACGGAATCGTGCTGCGCGCCAGCGGCGGACCCAGCATTCTCAAGGAACTCTCCAACGAAAACATCGCCATGGACATTGAGGACGCGCTGCGGCTCAATGCCTGCGCGGTGGCCGTGCAGGTGTTTGTGGGCGGCGAGTTCGAGACGCAGTCCATCCACAACCTTACGCGCCTGGTGGACGCGGGCAATCGCCACGGCGTAGCGGTACTGGGCGTGACGGCGGTGGGCAAGACCCTGACGCGCGACGCCAAATACCTGCGTCTGGCGTGCCGAATTTGCGCCGAGCTGGGCGCGCACGTCGTGAAGACCTATTACGTGGCCGAAGGCTTCGAAACCGTCACGGCTTCTTGCCCGGTTCCCGTGGTGATGGCCGGCGGCAAGAAGCTCCCGGAGCTCGACGCCCTGAAAATGGCCGCGAGCGCCATCAACGAGGGCGCGGCCGGCGTGGACATGGGGCGGAATATCTTTCAATCCGAAGCACCCACCGCCATGATCCAGGCGGTCGGCAAGGTTGTGCACGAAGGCCTGAAGCCCGAGCACGCCTACGACTTCTTCCAGACGCTGAAGCACGACAAGAAAGTTGAAGCGCCGGTGGGCCGCTAAGGACGGCGAAGGGCCAACACCATGCCTGACCAGCCCACCGCGTTGAAACTTCTTCGTGATGTCTGCCCGACCCTCAGTGTCGGCATCCTTACAGCCGACCTCCTCTCCCTCGGCTCGGAACTGACGGTGCTGGAACGCGCCGGAGCCAAGCTGGTTCACATTGACGTGATGGACGGCTGCTTCTGCCCGATGATGACCGTCGGCCTGCCGTTCATCAAGGCGTTGAAAACGCCGCTCCTCAAGGACGCGCACTTGATGATCAACGAGCCGCTGGAAAAAGTCGCCGACTACGTGGCCGCCGGCGCGGACATCATCACGTTCCATCCCGAGGCCTGTTCGCACCCGCATCGCGTGCTCCAGTATCTGCGAAGCCTGACGAACGCTAACGATGCCGCGCGTGGGATCGTGCGTGGCACCGCTTTGAATCCCGGGACGCCGCTCGAAGTCCTCGACCCTTTGATGGACGAACTCGAGGTGATTCTGCTCCTCGCTGTCAATCCGGGCTGGGGCGGTCAGAAATTCATTCCCTCGACGATGGGACGCATTGCCAAAGCTCAGAAATTGATCGCCGGTTCTGGCCGCGACATCGTGCTGGGGGTCGATGGCGGGATCACCCGCGCGAACGTCGCCGAGGTCGCCAAGACTGGGATTGATCTGATCGTCACCGGCAGCGCCGTCTTCGACGGGAAGGCGGCGGAAGAGAACGCAAAATTCATGCTTGATGCAGTCAAATTGTGAATAGTGAATAGTGAATTCTGAATTCTGATTTCTGGCTTCTAAAATCATGCAAAACCGTTGGCGTGACGAGGACGCTGCCCAGTTCGTGGAAAAGCTCGCTCCGCGATGGGGCGAAGACTTGGCCCTGCGGGCTTATTCCAGCCGCTTGCTGGGCGCGGAAGAAGACCTGGTTCTGCACGGAGGCGGGAACGCCTCGGTCAAGGGTGGACACACGAACCTGTTAGGTGAAGTAATCCCTGCCCTTTATGTCAAAGCCTCCGGGTTCGACATGGCGACTATCGAACCGGAGGGATTCCCTGGCCTCAACCGTGAGCACCTGCGAAAACTGCTTGCGCTGCCCGATCTCACTGATGAGGTGATGCTCGAGGAATTGCGGGCACACCTGCTCCGTGCCAGCGCGCCAACGCCGTCGGTTGAGGCGCTCGTGCACACCTTCCTGTCGCACAAATTCATTGATCACACGCACGCCGATGCCATCCTGACCTTGACCAATCAACCGAACGGTGAAGCCCTGGTTCGCGAAGCGCTCGGCGACGAGATTGTGGTATTGCCCTATGTCCGGCCGGGATTCAAACTCGCCAAAGCCGTGGCGGCCGCGTTCGACGCAAATCCCCAATCACGCGGCATGGTTTGGATGAAACACGGGATTACAACCTGGGGCAAGACGGCGCGCGAATCGTATGAGACGATGATCGAACTCGTGACGCGGGCTGAGGAATTCCTCGCGCAACGCGCCACGAAACCGCTTGCCGTGCGCGTCCAGACTGCCATTGAGACCGCTCAGGAACGCCTGACCCGCGTCGCGCCCATCTTGCGCGGGCTCCTGGCGGAGACGACCGCGGATCAAGACCACCCCTTCCGGCGGGTGATCCTGCAGCCGCTCGTCACTCGGGAAGTGTTGGACTTCGTCGATTCCGACTGTGGCCGCGAGTTTGCTCTCACGCCGCCGCTGACCTCCGACCACCTCATCCGCACGAAGGCGCTGCCGCTATGGATTGACGCGCCCGCTTACGACGACCCCGCCAAGCTGCGCGAACAACTTCAAAAAGCCGTTGCAGATTATGCCGCTCAATACACCGCCTACGTCGAGCGCCACGCGGCCAAGATGCCGTCTAAACTGGGACGCTTCAATGCCCTGCCCCGAGTCGTTCTCCTACCCGGGCTCGGAGCGATCTGCGCGGCCAAGGACGTCAAGGCCGCGACTATCGCCCGCGACATCACCGCGCACACACTGGCCGTCAAGGCGCGCGTGGCAGCGATGGGGAGCTACGAGGGACTGCCGGAAGACGAGCTTTTCGAGATGGAGTATCACACCTTCCAACACGCGAAGCTGGGGAGCAGCGCCGAGCCGGCGCTCGCGAGGGAAGTCGCGCTCATCACCGGCGCGGCCGGAGCCATTGGCTCCGCCATCGCGGACGAGCTTCTGGAAAACGGATGTCACGTCGCAGTCACCGACCTCGCCGGCGACGCGCTGAACGGTCTTGCAGAGGAATTGAAAACCCGTTTCGATGACCGCGTCATGGCAGTTGCGATGGACGTCACCGACGCGGACTCGGTCGCGAAAGCGTTCGGCGCGGTCATTCAGAATTGGGGCGGAGTGGATCTGGTCGTCGTGAATGCCGGCATCGCCGCGGTTTCCTCCCTAGCCGAACTGAAGCTCGAGGCGTTCCGCAAATTGGAACGCGTGAACGTCGAAGGGACATTCTTAGTAATCGCGGAAGTGGCGCGGCACTTCAAGCTGCAGGGGACCGGCGGCGACATCGTTCTGATCTCGACCAAGAACGTTTTTTCGCCCGGCGCCAAATTCGGCGCCTACAGCTCCACCAAAGCCGCCGCACACCAACTGGCGCGCATCGCCAGCCTGGAACTGGCGGAAATCGGCGTGCGCGTGAACATGGTGGCGCCCGACGCCATCTTTTCCCACGGCGGTCGCAAGTCCGGATTGTGGGCGGAAGTCGGCCCGGATCGCATGCGCGCCCGCGGGCTGGATGAAAAAGGGCTTGAGGAGTACTACCGCCAGCGCAATTTGCTCAAGACCACGGTTACCGCAAAACATGTGGCGAAAGCTGTGCTCTTCTTCGCGACGCGCCAGACTCCTACCACTGGTGCGACGCTCCCTGTGGACGGCGGCCTGCCCGACGCGACACCGAGGTAGGGAGATCAGCCTTCTGCCTTCTGCCTCCTGCCTTCTGACTCCTTCGTAAGCCTTCCTCAATTCTTCAACGGAGTGCTACAATCCTTTTGAATGGTGAACGCTTCGGGCAATTCCACGCGCGTCATTGGCATCGACCCAGGGTTGAACATCACCGGCTACGGCGTGGTCGAGTGCCGCGCGGGCGAGGTGAAGCTGGTCGAGGCGGGCGTGATTCGTCTGCCGCGCAGCCGTGGCGAGAATTTGCCCGCGCGGCTGGGGTCGCTTTTTTCCGAGCTGCGTGAAGTCATGAATGAATTCCGGCCGCAGACGATGTGCCTGGAAGAGGTTTACAGCCACACGGGCTACCCGAAGACTTCGATTCTGATGGGGCACGCGCGCGGCGTTATCTGCCTGGCGGCGCAACAAGCAAGCGTGCCGGTCGTGAGCCTGTCGGCGAAGCGCATCAAGCAATCGGTGACGGGCAACGGCAACGCCAGCAAGCTGCAGGTGCAGCGTGCCGTGCAACAGTTTTTCTCGCTGCATCGCGCGCCCAACCCGCCCGATGTGGCGGACGCGCTGGCGGCGGCGCTGTGCTACATCAACTCGCTGCGCCACAAGACAAATGGACGCCGCCCCGCGCAGCAGTTGTAGCGGCGGGCTATGGCGGCCGCCGAGAATCGCCGCTCACAGAGCGCGCTATGAAAGGAAGAAACCTCTGATCTCCGAAATCACCGGCGAAGTGCTCTACGACCGTATTCGTCGCACCTCGTTGCTGGTGCGTGTCAATTCGCTCTGCTACGAGGTCTTCGTTCCCTCGGGGATCGCAGCGCGCCTGCGCCAGGCGCCCGAGGGCGAACGAACGAATCCCGTTACGCTCTACACGATCTACTACATCGACGGCGGAATGGGCGGCGGCCATCTGACGCCCAAGCTCGTGGGGTTTCTCGATCCGCTCGACCGCGAGTTCTTTGAAGTGTTCACGACCGTGCCGGGAGTGGGATTCATGAAGGCGCTCAAATGCCTGATCCGCCCGCTCAATGAAATCGCCCTCGCCATCGAGCGCGGCGACGCGGTGTTTCTCGAAGAACTGCCTCACGTCGGCAAGAAGACAGCGGAACGCATCGTCACGGAGCTGCGTGGCAAAATGACCAAGTTCGCCCTGGCCCACACGGAGGAGCCACTCTCGATCGAAAAGGAATCGGCCGGCGCGTTGAAGTCGGAGGCGTTGCAAGTGCTTGAGCAGCTCGAATACGCGCGCGGCGAAGCGCAACGCATCGTCGAGGAAACGTTCGCCCGGCACAAGAACTTGAAGACCGTCGAGGATTTTCTCCGCAAGGTATTCGAACAACAGCAGTCAGGTACGGGCCAATTGTGAATAGTGAATGGTGAATTGTGAAATCTTTTTTCGACGTGCAGAGGAGTCAGCGAATCCAGTGTTCCCTTTGCACCATTCACCATTCACTATTCACCATTGATTTTCTCCCATAGTCTGGAACTATCTGCAATGGCAAGAGTGCGCCTGGTTTCGCCGGACCTGATCTCGAAGGAAGAAGAGACCTTCAACCGCACTCTTCGCCCGCCGACGTTGGAAGAGTGGGTCGGGCAGAAGAAGGTGGTGGAGAAGCTTTCGATTGCTCTCCAGGCGGCGCAGCAGCGCGGCGAGGCGATTGAGCACGTCCTCTTCTACGGCCCGCCAGGACTGGGCAAAACCACGCTCGCTTATATCATCGCCCACGCCATGGGCTCGAAGATCACGACCACTTCGGGTCCGGCACTCGAGCGCACGGGCGACCTGATGGGCATCCTCACCAACCTGGGCGAGGGCGACATCCTCTTTATCGACGAAATCCATCGCCTGCCCGTCAACATCGAAGAGTTTCTCTATCCCGCGATGGAAGATTTCAAGGTGGACTTCGTCGTGGACAAGGGGATGTTCGCGAGGACCATCAACGTCCCGCTGAAGAAGTTCACGCTGGTGGGCGCCACGACGCGCGCCGGCAGTCTTTCGGCGCCGCTGCGCAACCGCTTCGGGCTGTTCTTCCATTTGGAGTTCTACGATGTGGATGACCTCCGCCGCATCGTCGTCCGCTCCGCAAAGATCCTGGGCGCGAAACTGGATGAGACCGCCGCAACGGAGATCGCCCGCCGCGCGCGGGGAACGCCGCGCATCGCCAACCGGCTCTTGCGGCGGGTGCGCGACTTTGCCGAGGTCAAGGCCGATGGAATGGTAACGCCGCAAGTGGCGCACGACGCCCTCAAGCTCGAAGGCGTGGACGAACTCGGCCTGGACGATCTCGACCGGAGTTTCCTCTCCACGATCATTCGGCTCTACAGCGGCGGCCCGGTCGGCGTCGAAGCGCTTTCTGCAACGCTTAACGAAGAGGTTGACACGCTGGTGGATATGGTGGAACCATTTCTATTGCAGCAGGGCTTTATCAGCCGGACCAAAACCGGCCGCAAGGCCAACGAGCCGGCCTACAACCACCTGGGGCTAATCCCGCCGACCAAGCGGGAGCAATCGCTATTCGAGTAGCGCGGTTCGCGAAGATTGTCTGACGCACCCATGCTTCAGCAAGAAACAGCACCGTCGTCGGTCGCCGAGATCCATCGGCTGATTCGGGAGCGGATTGCGCCGCACTTCCCGGAATTCCGGCAGTGCCCCTCTACGGCTGAGCTACAGTCTCTTCCACTGTACCGTTCGTTGGCGGACGACATCTCCACCGTCCTCGAGACACCCGAAATCGGCGACTTCAGTTCCGGCCAGGCGCCAGCGCGCCCGCGGTACCGGTTCATCGCCTGGAACCTGGAGCGCGGGATCGAGTTTGACGGGCAACTGGAGTCTTTCAGGAATCACGAATACCTCAAGACGGGCGACGTCTTCCTGTTGACTGAGACGGATGTTGGAATGGCGCGCACGCGCAACCGGGCGGTGGCTCAGGAGCTGGCCGCCCACCTGGGAATGCACTTCGCCTTTGTGCCGTGCTACCTGAATCTGACCAAGGGTTCCGGAGTGGAGCCCGACATGGAAGGCGAGAACACTCTTGGCCTGCACGGCAACGCCATCCTCAGCCGGTATCCCATCAGTAAGGTTCGTCCGATCCATCTGAAGAACGGCATCGATAAGATGGCGGGGCGCGAAAAGCGGCTGGGACAGCAGACGGCGCTGGCCGCCGAAATCGAGTTCCCCAATTTTCACGCCGCGACCGCCTGCGTGCACTTGGACGCCAACTCAACCCAGCGCCACCGCGCCGAGCAGATGCGTCAGGTGCTCGACGCTATTGAAACCGACGACCCCGTGATCCTCGGCGGCGATTGGAACACTACCACCTACAACTCGTCGCGTGCCATTCACGCCATTCTGGGATTCTGGCTGCGGGTCTTCATGGGCGTGGACAACGTCATTCGCAACCATTACCTCCACCCCGAGCACTACTTTGAGCGAGAACTGTTCGCGCTGTTGGAGGGGCGCGGCTTTGATCATCGCGGCTGCAACCTGGCTGGCGAGCGCACGATCTCTTATGACGCGAACGACGGCAAGACGCGAAAAATTCTCGGCGAGTGGGTTCCGGCGTTTTGCTTTCCCTTCATGCGCTGGGCGCTGCGCAATCATGGCGGAATGTGTCCATTGAAGATCGACTGGTTTGCCGCACGAGGCGCGCGCTGCGAGAATCCCCTCGTGGTTCACGACCTGCGGGAGGGTCGCAGCGTGCCACTCTCGGATCACGATGCCATCGGCGTCGACGTCGTCATTGCCGATTGAAGAGCTGCGGCGGTTCAACTTGTGCGATCGGGGCTCGAATCTGTCATCTCTCTGCTTCCTGCAATCCCGCGATCTTGCATCGTCATCGTCATGAAGCGAGTCTATCTTTCGCTGGGCTCAAATGTCGGCGACC